>CALKXZ010000086.1 GCA_938003775.1 uncultured Granulosicoccus sp.
GTCGGCGCGTACACCGCGTTGTACTAACAGGTCCAGATCCATGTCTGGGAAGCCAGGTCCATCATCGTCGATGATCAGGCAATGCTGTTCAGTTGATTGCGAGATGATGATATGCCGTGCGCCATATTTGCAGGCGTTTTCAAGCACATTACCCAGTATCTCGAACAGATCGGCTTCGTCCACACGTACTTCAAAGGTGTTTTCAATAGTGATGGTGAACTGTACTTTGGGATTGTCGTAGAGTCTGGACAATGATGCGCTCAGACGCATTACAACTGGCTCTATACTGATCATCGGTGCCAGATAACGCGGACTTCTGATTGAGGCACGCTGAACATGACGATCAATAGAATCGAGCATCAGTGAGGTCTGTTCAGCGATAATATCCGCGTCTGGTACGCCGGGCCGGGCGAGATTGTGCAGCACTGAGAGCGGAGTTTTTAAGCGGTGTGCTAAGTCATCAAGCAGATGCCGATACTGCGCATGACGTGCTCGTTCAGATCGTAATAGTGCGTTCAGCCCATGGGTTGTTGATGAGAGTTCAGCAGGTACCTGTTCACTGAGCGTGTCGCGTTCACCGCGTTCAATCTGGGCGACCTGTTCACCAAGGTCATGTAGCGGCCTTAACGAGTGTCGTAAAACCAGTAGTTGTACAACAAGTAGTGCCAAAGCGGAGGCCAGTAAAGTGGCCCATAGGGTTTGATCAAAGCGTTTGAGTTGCCGCGTTAGACTATCGGCCTCGTCAACCACATGGACGATAAATGGCAGCTCCTCACCGTTGTCAAATGCCCATGCGGTGGCCAGTTGTAAGCGGTGCAGTGGGTAGGCGTTGTTTTTTTCAACTGACTCAAATAACCAGTCACCAATAGGCCGTACTGTGGCCTTGGGGACCCAGCTGGTTGTTGATGTGCTTTGCCACAATGTCGTTCCGTCGCTGCCAATCAGCTCCGCGTACAAACCTGAGGTGCTCTGATTGAGTCTTGGATCTGGTAACGCAAGTGTATTGACGTCAAGCGTTGCAGCGTTACTTATATCAGTGGCACCCAGTATGCCGTATATCAGTCCCTGCATCCGATCAAATCGGGCTGTTTCGGCTCGCTTATGCACGGACCAGGATACCGATAGCGCCACCAACACCACGAATATGGCCAGAACGATCCCTGTGCCAGCAACTAGACGAGTGGTTATTGAACGCACGCGGATCAGTGAAGGTCCTGGCTAGATTGATTTAGGTTGGGTTGTCAGAGTGCAGTCGCGGTAATGACAATCGGTAACCGCGACCACGCAATGTTTCTATCGGCTGAAGCGTTTTGTCCGCATCGAGTTTTTGTCGCAGCCGACGAATGAATACTTCTAATACGTTTGGGTCGCGATCTGTGGCTTCATCATACAGATGGTCCAGCAACGTGGATTTACTGATAACGCTGCCACCCTGTGTCGCCAGATAAACCAATACCCTGTATTCATAAGCGGTCAGTTCTATTAGCTGACCGTCAACGGTAACCTGCTGGGTCCGGGTGTCGATACTCATGCGCTCAAATTGCATGACTGAATCTGACCAGCCTCCGGTACGTCGCAGTAGTGCCCGCATTCGTGCCAGCAGTTCTTCTACATGAAAAGGTTTGGTCAGGTAATCGTCGGCGCCTGCTTCTAGCCCATCAACCTTGTCCTGCCAGCGATCTCGCGCAGTGAGTATCAGTACTGGGTATTGTTTATCGTGTTTGCGTAGCGCTTTGATCAGCGACAGTCCATCTTGTCCGGGTAACCCCAGATCCACGATGGCCAGATCCACCGGCATGTTGAGCCCCAGATACAAGCCCTCTTCTCCGTCACCGGTTTCATCAATTGCGAAGCCTTGCTCACGCAGCGCAGTGACCAACTGTTTGCGCAAGGTGGGGTCATCTTCTATCACGAGGGCGCGCATGATGGTCTCAGCTATTCAGCCTTCTGAATACGAAACATACGAATACGGCCGTTGGCCATTATTTTCACAGCGAACACGGTGCGACCGTTAGCCGCTTTTTCGATCTTCACACCCAAGACTTTGCCACCGCCGTTTTGCTGAACGGCCATGTCGATGGCTTGTTGTCGACTGGCGGCTTCCGCAGCCTGAGTCACTGCTGGGTGAGTCAGCGTAATGCTAGCGATCAACAATAGCCACGCAGCCAGAGGCCTCATTGTTCTGACTGGAAAGAGCGCTGTTTGAATGGATCGTGTCATGAACAAGTAACGATGATTAGCGACAAAGGTTATCGTCTAGCTGGTGCGACGGACACTTGCAGCTCAATACGCTCGCCAGGATCTCTGGGCAATTGCGTCACGAAATTGCGACCTTTGTACTGATAGGTGACATTGTAGTGCTTTAACCGTCGTTGGCTATGCGATTCAGTCGCACGTTTGCACCGTTCCACCTCGCGAATCTCATAAATAGGGCGCGATTGAGTATGACGTGCCGCGCTATAGTGTCTGTTTCGGTTCGAATGATTTCGAGTTTCATTAGCCAGCGCACTACCAATAATGGCACCGGCAACCGTTGCGCCAGTTCTGGTTCGGTTACCTCTGCCGCGACCTAATTGGTTGCCTATAACACCACCAATGAGACCGCCTACAAGGGTGTCGCCCGAAGAATGATCGCGTTGATAGCGACGTGGCTGATAGTGCCGGTAATGGGTTGTGTCTTCGTATCCGACAATCTGTTCCACTTGTTCGGTCCAGCATTGCTCACGTGGCTCTCGTGACCGGACTTCTCGGTATATCGGTTGTACATCAATTACCTTGGCAAATTCGGTGAAACGCTCGGTTGCAACAAAACGATCTGTTGCATGGGCACTGACCGCGACGCCTATCAATAAGCACAGTAGAGCCGCACTTGCCTTTGTTTTGTCCATTATCAGTGTTCGTTTCATGTCCACCCCTGCGCTTTTTTCGCGTGATACATTGATCACCATGGATTTGACAGTAAACCGGGCGCCCTGAACCATGACTGAATAGCGGTTGTGATCTGCCCTAACCGTGATTTGGACGCCTCTTATGCTATCAGTGTCACACAATCGGGTTATTCAGTCGAACCTTCGGAACCGTTAATTGGGAGAATTCTTGTCAGAAGCCCGAATCGAGGGTTGTCAATGTAGTGCAACTCACGGCTACGCATTTTTCGGCTTTGCGACAGGCGAAAACTTTGCCCTGTTTGCGGATCGGTGAATGCCAATAACGCCTCCAGGTGCAAAAAGCGGCCAAGCCTGACCTTGATTGTGCCATTAACGGTGCTGGTGTTGATCTGGCGTGTACGCTCGGGGGTGGCCGTGAAGGAGGCTGGAATGAAGCCTTCAAAGGGGCGCAGATTTTCCGGCAGATACAGGGCAGTGGTGTTGCCGAGACTGATTCTGACAGGCACAGCATTGTCCACATCCAGTCCTGGTTGACGCCAGGCAAGATGACGGATCAGTTTATAACGGCCAGAGGCAGCAATAGCGGCGGCGTTATCCGTTAATGACAGGCCCTGATTCACAGGTTCAAAACCAGCCTCACTGGCAGCCTGTGTGTTGAGATTCAGGCCGCGCTCCATTTTGGGGTAGAACAGTCCACCGGCGATAGCGTCTCGCCCGCTGAGCGTTTCAAAGATAACCACTTCAATCAGGTAGTCCTTTGCCTGGGCGGTGCTGGCAGGTGATACGCTAATCAGCGCCAGAAGCAGTATTTGCAGGGCGACGGATGTTCGGTTCATGGGTGTCTCTCGCTATTGCCTGTAGCGCTTGGCACTACAAATTGATCTCATCATGTCACAAGTCGATTATTAAGCTAGTACCTACCTAAATCGTTACGCTGCATCGGGTAGTGCCAGAGAATCCAGCATTTGATCGACGAACGCCTGCGCATCACGTGATTGCTCGAACGGCTTTATTATGCGCAGTATCTGTTTACCATCGAATCGGTAGATATCACTGTTTTTCTGAATCATCTGTATGAGCGCCATTGGGTCAATCTTGGGTTCACTGGCAAACACGATGCGCCCACCACCGGCGTTGAGTTCGAGTCGTTCAATACCCAACGTTTCACAGCGTTGCCTCAGAGTCATGACATCAAACAACCGTTCCGTTTGCTGGGCACGGTCGAGGCCTGGGGTCACACGTTCGCGTCCCCCGTCTTCATGGCGCCGGTCGGCGTCATCGGACTGTGCGACCGCGATCGGCACGGCGACATCGCCGTCGCACAGGCGTCCGCGC
>CALKXZ010000087.1 GCA_938003775.1 uncultured Granulosicoccus sp.
CCGATATTAGTCAGTGTCTGACACAACCCAGTGGCGCATCAGCGAACGTAAATGGGTGACAAATTGTAGATATAGGTCAGAATTAGCCTAAATTGACAATCCAGGCGGTGGCGTTTGCGTACATAAGATACTAAACTATGCTGTTCCGCCGACAGCAGGATCCGCCTTTTCATGGCTAGAGTTACCGTAGAAGACAGTTTGGCCCAAGTTAAGAATCGTTTTGATCTGGTTCTTATAGCGTCAAAACGCGCGCGCAACATATCCATGGGTGCGGAACCTATGCTGCCAGATGACAACGACAAGCCGACCGTCATTGCCTTACGTGAGATTGCTGACGGTCTGGTGGGTGAAGATATCCTGCTTGAAGCCGCACCTCAGCCGACACCTGTAGAACCCGTCATTTATGACAAAGATCTACGCGAACAATTCTGACCAGCGCTCCAGAGGCCCTCTGGACACAGCCCGGTCGTGGGATACCGCTGCTTTAAAACAAGCAGCCGCACCCCGTAGTTCCTGTTGTTAGGGTTATTACGAAACTGACCATGGGCACCGAATCGCACTCAGCTGATCTCGATCCGGTCCCCACCAGTCCCATTCAGGCGCCAGCGGCCAAATATGCCACTCATGGCAATTCGTCAGAGACGTCAAACACGTCTGTGGCTGACAATGCAACGGTGTCTGTTAACACGCCAGTGGGCCAACCAATGGGCCTTTTGTCATCACAACCCTGCGCTGCTGAGCGAGCCAATGAACTGGACCCCCAGGAAACATCGGTCACTACTCGTGCGGACTGGCAGGCGTACTCAGCGCTACTGGAGCAACTCAGCGCCCGCTTCAGCACTGAACAGATAGCGGAGGTGTCGCGCGCCTACACGGTAGCGCGAGACGCACACGCGGGACAGACGCGCAGCTCGGGTGAGCCTTACATCACTCACCCAATAGCCGTGGCAGACATTGTCTTCTCAATGAAGTTGGACCATTACAGCGTTATGGCTGCACTGATGCACGATGTGCTCGAGGACACTCCGGTCAGTCGTGATGATCTGGTTACAGCTTTTGGTGAAGAGGTTACGCACATCGTCGATGGCGTCAGCAAGTTAAATCATTTGAAATTTCGCTCCAAGGAAGAAGCGCAAGCGGAGAGCTTTCGCAAAATGCTACTGGCTATGGTCAGCGACATTCGCGTGATAATGATCAAGCTGGCGGACCGCTTACACAATATGCGCACTATCGGTTCGTTGCGTCCTGATAAACGACGCCGTATCGGCAAGGAAACATTGGAAGTCTACGCCCCGATCGCCTCACGACTGGGTATGTACACGATCAAAAACGAACTGGAGGACTTAGGTTTTCGGGCCAGTTACCCCGCACGTAGTCGTGTGCTTGAAGCCACCGTCGAACAGGCGCATCGCAACCGTGACCATATCATCGACCGAGTGGCTGCTCGTATTGAAGCAACACTGAGCGAAAAAGGTATTGAAGCCACTGTGACCGGTCGTGAGAAGCATCTCTACAGTCTGTATAACAAGATGCTTAAAAAACAGCTACCGTTTCAACGTGTGTTCGATATGCTGGCACTGCGAGTAGTGGTTAAAAATGCCGAAGACTGCTATCAGGTGCTCGGCCATGTGCATCAGCTCTATACACCCATATTTTCACGTTTCAAAGACTACATTGCGGTACCTAAGCAAAACGGTTATCAGTCGCTGCACACTGTGCTCAATCATGGCACTGATGGCACACCGATAGAAGTGCAGATTCGCACCCAGCAAATGGATGAATTGGCAGAGTCAGGAATCGCTGCTCATTGGGCGTATAAAGACGAAGGTGGTTCCCCCACGCACAGCCTGACACCAGCCTGGCTATCAAAGCTTGTGGATATTCAGGACAGCACGGATGACACCGTCGAATTTGTCGAGAACGTCAAGATCGATCTGTTTCCAGGCGAGATCTATGTGTTTACACCCAAAGGCAAAATTATCCAGTTGCCCAGGCACGCAACGCCTGTGGATTTTGCCTATGCGGTGCATTCTGAAATTGGTAACAAGTGTGTAGCCGCAAAGATAGACCGACGCCTGTCTTCACTGAGCACACCGCTGGAAAGTGGTCAGACTATCGAAATCATTACCGGCCCAAAAATCGCGCCAAGCCCTATGTGGCTCAACTCAGTTGTCACAGCCAAAGCTCGCACCGCCATTCGTCAGCATTTGCGGGCGCTGGATAAAACCCAGGCTGTGCAGTTTGGTAAACGTCTACTGCGACGTGCGATGGGACGGCATGAGCAATCATTGGATGACGTGCCAGAAAAAGTCATCAATATAGTGCTTGCAGAAAGGCGCATGTCCACGCTTGAGGATCTGTACGAGGACATTGGCCTTGGTCTGCACCTGCCTAGTCAGATAGCGCAGCGGCTCATCGTGGTGGACTCTGGTGAAGATGCCGAAGCTGCGCAGTTGCCGGTACTCGACACCGCACCGGTGCTGATTGACGAGGCCAATAACCCAACGTTATATATGGCGCGTTGTTGCCACCCGATTCCCGGCGACAATGTTCAAGGTTTTTTTACACCCGGTAAAGGTGTAGCGGTGCACCGCGCCGGTTGCCGTAACGTCCGGCGCTTTCGCCGTCGTCCCAAGGAATGGGTGGCGGTTGATTGGGCTCCCGAGATCAACGGTCATTTCGAGGTGGTGCTCGTCTGTCATTTGGTGCACCAGCCTGGCGCGTTAGCCAGAGTAACGGCGACCTTGTCGATGACCAACGTAAACATCGAAAATATGGATTTCGATAACCGTAGTGAAGACAACGTTAGCATCCGGTTTGTACTGTCCGTTGAAAGTCGTCAGCAGCTTGCCCGTATTGTGCGCAGACTGCGAAATCTGACGGTGGTTCGCAGCGTTAAGCGCGAAAATTAACCAATAGCACCTTGGCGTTGTTTCAAGCCAAAAAACGACGCGGGGCACCGGCAGCCCGACCAACGGCCCCACATGGCAAGGCTAATACAGCACTGAATCACCGATGAGTCGTGCGAAAAACTCGGTAACACAATGGGTCTCCAGCGCCACCAGCTCAGCGTATGAAAAGCCCAACCTGTATACAATAGGGTTTGCCCCTGTGCCTCGTTCTGATGATGCTGGAAGCATAGTGTTTGTCACCGAATGATTCACGTGACCCAGTTGCCGTCCATTCGAATACATAATGAGGTGCGCCTGAAGGCTTTATACTGCGCAGCACCAACTCCACAGAACGCGCATAACTATGGCACGAACAATCTTCAGTACCGAAAAAGCTCCCAGCGCAATTGGCGCCTACTCACAGGCAGTGAAAGCTGGCGATACCGTCTATTTATCAGGCGCAATACCATTGGTGCCTGCAACCATGGACTTAGTCAGCACTGATGTACGCGCCCAGATCGTACAGGTTTTTGACAATCTAGAGGCCGTGTGCGTCGAGGCCGGGGGCTCGTTCGAGCAGGTGGTAAAACTGACCGTTTTCTTGACTGATCTAGCCGATTTTCCATTGGTTAACGAGGTCATGGCTGAGCGATTTAGCGAGCCGTACCCCGCACGGGCGGCTATTGGCGTGGCATCACTGCCGCGTGATGTTGCCGTGGAAGTCGAAGGCGTGATGTACCTGGGTGGCTAGCCTGGCACCAGGTATGACTGGATATTGCTGAAGCGACTCATGCAGCTGACACAACGCAATATCGGGTTTCGGTTGTCAACCAGTGGTTATGGCGCAGGTGACTGAGTCGGACCTGGCATTGGACGCCACCCCTGTTGACACGCTCAAGGGCGTGGGTAATGCCATGGCAGAGAAGCTTGCTGTTATTGGTATACACACACTGCAGGATGTTCTTTTTCATCTGCCGTTTCGGTATCAGGACCGCACGCGTTTGTCGAAAATTGGTGAGCTTGTACCCGGACGCGAAGCGGTTATATGCGCTGAAGTGCTCATTGCCGATGTCGTGGTTCGCCAGCGCCGTTCGCTGCTGGTGCGTATTAATGATGGAACAGGTTCGATCACACTGCGCTTTTTTCACTTTAGTCAACAGCAGGTCAAGCAGTTTGAACGAGGCGCTACAGTGCAGTGTTTTGGAGAAGTCAGACGTGGACCCGGAATGCTGGAAATGGTGCATCCTGAATACCGAATACGGATTAAGCATGAGTCAGATACAGCGCTTTTAGATAAAACGCTAACACCGTTCTACCCGACAACCGAAGGTGTGCAACAAACCACCCTACGTAAGCTGACTGATCAAGCGCTGGCGCAGTTGGGTACGCGGGCACTGACAGATTTTTTGTTACCGGATTGGGTGCAGCAGTCTGGCTTGCCCGATCTCGAGACAGCACTGCGCATCGTGCACAGACCACCACCGGATGTAGACGTTAATGCATTGATGGAAGGATTGCATCCAGCGCATCGTCGCTTGGCTCTCGAGGAGCTGATCGCGCATCGTTTGGGACTGCGTCTACTCAGAGTCAATGCACAGAGCCAACGCGCATTGTTAATAAGACCTGCTGGGGAGTTAATACGTGGACTGCGTGAGTCACTGTCATTCCATCTCACGGGTGCACAGAATCGCGTCTTACTCGATGTATTAAATGACATGGGCAGTGCCGAGCCCATGTTGCGACTGGTGCAGGGTGATGTGGGTTCGGGTAAAACCATTGTTGCTGCACTAGCAGCAGCCCAGGTGGTCGAGAGCGGTTACCAGGTAGCGATGATGGCCCCCACGGAAATTTTAGCGGAGCAGCACATGTTGAACTTCTCCGAGTGGTTTGAACCGTTGGGTATTGGTGTTGCTTGGTTGACCGGGAAATTAAGAGCGGTGCAAAGACGTTCAGCAATTGAATCGATCGCCATGGGACATCAACGTATAGTTGTAGGCACACATGCCTTATTTCAGAATGATGTAGAGTTTGCGAATCTGGGGCTTGCCATCATTGATGAACAACACCGGTTTGGTGTGCATCAACGTATGGCATTACGTAACAAAGGTGCTGAAGCAAATACGCTGCCTCATCAGTTGATTATGACTGCCACACCGATTCCTAGAACATTGGCAATGACTGCCTATGCTGATCTGGATATATCAGTCATTGATGAGTTACCACCTGGCAGAAAACCCGTTACTACAGTGGCACTGGATAACACACGCCGTGAAGAGGTGATCACACGCGTAGGAGCGGCTATTGATCTGGGTCGTCAAGTGTATTGGGTCTGTACGCTGATAGAGGAGTCAGAAACGCTGCAAGCCGAAGCGGCTGAAGATACCTTAGCTACATTGCAGCAGATGCTGCCACGTCATCGAGTTGGGCTGGTACATGGCAGGCTCAAGCCGCGCGACAAAGAGGCGATTATGAAATCGTTTAAAGCGCGCGAAATCGATCTGCTCATTGCTACCACGGTTATTGAAGTGGGTGTGGATGTGCCTAACGCCTCATTGATGATCATTGAAAATGCAGAGCGTTTGGGCCTTTCGCAGTTACATCAGTTGCGTGGTCGAGTGGGGCGCGGTAGTGAGCAAAGCAGTTGCATCTTGTTATTTCAAGCACCGCTGTCTAACAATGCGCGTGAGCGCTTAGGCATTATGCGTGAAACAAATGACGGGTTTCTCATCGCTCAAAAAGACCTGTCATTACGCGGTGCTGGAGAAGTGTTGGGTACGCGCCAGACAGGCTTGGCAGAATTCCGTATTGCTCAGCTAGGAAGAGACGATGATTTACTCGATGATGTCAGTGCTATCGCCGATGTTTTGTTGGCACAGTACCCAAAACGGGTGCACGGCTTAGTGCGGCGCTGGATTGGTGAGGAAAAGAAGGAGTATGGCGGGGTGTAGTCTGGCGGTGAGTAAGAGCTGAAATATGTTGCGTATTTTAAGGTGCTAAAAGCGCTAGTTTCGATGCATTGGCGTGTCAAATACACTCAGTGGTCCGCCAACTACGGCTCATTGGGCCAGCTTTTGCATCGTAAAAGTGTGACGATGGTCTATTATTTTACAACGCATGCACCCAGTCATTGGGTTGCGCACTTGTCCAGCACACTATGCAATCCAAACCAATTGAGAGCATCAACGATGCGACGTCTCTATCCGAGCAGTTGGACCGGATCTCTGCCTGTGAATTTGTGGAGGACTCGGGCGGTGGTACCGGACGAGAGCGGCGGCAACTTGAAGCACTGTTGTTATCGGTACTCAATGCATCCAATGGTAACTTTGCCTTCGTCCTAAGCCCGGCAGGAACCGGCGCTTATGCAGAGCAGTTTGTGAAACTGGGTGCCGCGATGGAACGGCATTCGAACGGCAACGTGCAGCCATGCCGTGACTCGCTCAATAATCGTCGGCCCGATCCGATGATCCTGTCGGTTATGCGCTTAAGGCTCGAGCTGCATGGTAAACCAACGGATATTGGCATGCCGCTATGCTTACCCGGGTCACACCCGCCTATTCACTATTTTCTCATGGTGCCGCTGGAGATCGGAGCAACCAGTACTTCCGTGTTGTTTGTTGCCAACCCGCAGCAGGTGGGTTCCGATAATATGAGTAGTGAGTTGATCGCGCACATAAAAAAATTGTGTGATGTGTTATCCGCGCGTAAGCGAGACACACGTAAACAGGTGTCAACGTGCGATGAATTGACCGGATTGGTCAACCGATTTTCTTTTTTGAATCGATTGCAGTTGAGACTCAATACACCTGAAACGCGAATAAAAACAGCGCTGTTACATCTTGATCTGGACGGATTCAAAGTAATCAATGACACACTGGGGCATGATTGTGGTGACGAATTGTTGCGCAAAGTTGCTAGGCGACTTGAACTTACCGTAACACCAGCAGATATATGCGCGCGACTAAGTGCTGATGAATTTACTGTTATTTTGACCTCAACCACTGACGTGTTGCAAATTTGCAAGATAGCTGAATCCATTGTCAACAGCTTCCGCAAAGCCTTTGAGATCTATGGCCATGAACTGCACTTATCCACTAGCATCGGTATTGCGCTAGCAGATGCACAGACGAGTAGCTGTGATGCGTTCATCAAGCAGGCCGATACAGCACTGTACAAAGCAAAGTCTTCTGGGCGGTCACGCTGGATGGTATATACCCGCGAATTTCAGAGCGAACAGGTTCAGCGCTCTGCGTTGGAAGCGCGCGTACGTCGGGCCACTGCGCGGCAAGAATTTACATTGGTGTATCAACCGCAGTTTCGCATCGACAATGAATCAATTGTTAGTTTTGAGGCCTTGTTACGTTGGGCACCAACAGACATCAAAGCACCCAATACGCAGCAACTTATAACGATTCTCGAAGGTAATGGGTTGATTAATGAGGTCGGTCAATGGGTACTAGAAACTGCGTGTCAACAATTTGTGCAATGGCGGGATCTGGGATTGTTGGACGAACAGTGCACCATGTCTGTCAATGTCTCAGCCGCACAATTAAATCAATCCTGCTTTACCACCCGTCTAAGGCGTATTCTTGAGCGTTGTGAAATGCCAGCAGATAAGCTTAACCTGGAAATAACAGAATCTGCTCTGATAGAAAAAAATAGCAACTGTATTCCGGTTATTAACTGCATCAAAGATATGGGTGTACAACTATCGCTCGACGATTTTGGCACAGGTTACGCCTCGTTGAGCTACTTGACCCGGTTGCCCGTTGATTTTCTTAAAATCGACAAATCCTTTGTCATGGCAATGGGTTCTGACGAGTCGAGTCGAGCGATTGTTATGTCTGTATTGGCAATGGCAGGCACACTGGATATCGAGGTCGTGGCTGAAGGCATCGAAAATGCAGGAACGTTGCAGCAGTTGCGTGAGGCAAAGTGCAAGTTTGGTCAGGGATTTTTGGTATCCAGACCGGTTTGCGCTGAAAACCTTGAGCCTCTGTTGGTGAGAAACAACTTTAAGCGTGAAGAAGTCATGGCATTGGGGTAGGGTTTTTTGGACGTGGCTGGGTTAAGTCTGGCTATTGAGTTCTGCGTTGAATTCTGCATTGAGTTCTGCGTTGAGTTCTGTTGTCAGTACTTTGTTAGGCGGTGAACGTAAACAATCGTTTCATCGCACGTTATGTAACAGGTATGTCGCCACACCTTTTACGAATACGTCGTATCATTAATCAGCTTCTCCTCAGGTTGCTGAATGTATCAGGCTCCCGACTGCACGACGTAGTCTGGAGCCTGCTTGCTGGCAAAGGCCCATGTTGAAGAGCAAGGCTTAGGAGTAACAATCCGTATCACGCTTTGTCAGTTAGGCACTTCATGTGTCAAATTGCCATCCAGTATGTGCCTCGCACCATTGCCACAATTGTTCGCGACGTTGCCTGGTGTCTAAAGCGCGGGTGGTAGCGCTCATGTCAATTGTGCGTACAGCTCGATCGTGCCAGAACTTACCCGTGCAGTGGGTGGGCAGATCGTCTGCGCTGAGCCAGACCATCGTATCGGCGCCCTCTCGAGCATTTCTTAATAGTCCCAACGGACTGAGTATTCGCGAAAACCCTGGCAAGGCCTCTGTAATCCCCGGTGTTTCCACCCAGCCAGGATGCAGTGCATGGAATACGACCCGTTGCGGATCAATGCGCTCGGCCCAAAGTTCATTGAGAATCACCTGAGCGCGTTTGGCGCGAGCATATTGTTGAGCACCTTGATACTGGTCATCGCTCATTTGCAGGCCATCAACGTTCAGCCCCTGTGTGTACATACCCCCAGAGCTCATCGTAAGAACACGTCCGGGCCGCACCCGATCGGATTGTGCTTGATCGGGTCGCGCTAGACCGGGTTGCGCTAGACCGGGTTGCGTATCGCCGAGTTGTATTTCATCGGGTCGCGCTGAATTAGTCGAGGCATGCGCCGCTCTATCATCACCGAGCTGCGGTAGCAGTAACGCCGTCAGCAAAAACGGGGTGGAAACCATTAATTCCACGCTTAAGTCGGTACCATCGGCTGCGTAGCGCCGCTGGTTGAACAAAGCGCCAGCATTGTGGGCCAGCACATCAACAACGGGAAATCGTTGCGCAATTTCCTGTGCTATCCGATGGACATCATCGCGATTGCCCAAGTCGCCAATGACCGTGTGTATCGCCTCGTTTCCAGAGCTGAGAGTAATCTGGGTAAGCAACTGTTGAGCTTTGCTTGGGTTTCTGGCAATAATGACAAGCGTTGCGCCCAATGTTGCATACAACCTGGCTGCAGCCTCGCCAATGCCCGATGTGCCGCCGGTTAGCACAACCACCCTATCTGTCAAATCGTAGCTCTCCAATGCTTGCCAGGCATGGAGTCGGCTGCGCACCCTGGAGCCAACGCTGGTAAAGCTCGGCACCACTGTTTTTTCCATCAGAGTATCTAGAAATCGCAAATTCATAAGCACCACAAGGTTGATGGGAGTGACCGCCGATGCGTCCGGCCAACGGTATCACTTGGGTTTACCGTTTTTGCCGCTTGCCAGATCACGTTTGGCCAGTGCTTGGAAAACGGTAGGGTGAGCTTGTATTAAAAAGCGCCACGATTTTGTTGCGTTAGTGCAACATCTGTTAAATCTGTCGCGCTGTGATTAAAGATCTCGCCAAGTCTGTCGCATAACGTTGGCCGTAGCGCACATATGGATCTTGTTAACGTCGACAACCTCATTACCTTCAAAGTGAGTCGAGACGATCATGATTGTTAAACAGCGAGATGCAATGCTTGCAACGATCAAGGCACTGGAGGCCCGTTCGAATTTATCCTCAGACACAGTTCGCAAAAATGCGTGTATCAGTGCGGCTGCCCGGTTACGTGCCGACACCACCACACAGCAGGCAACCGACCTGATTGATTCCTTGTTTGGCCAGAGCGATGAATGGGCCGTAATCCATGATTTACGTCTGTGCGTGGGTGGCCATGCGTTGCAGATCAATCACGTGCTGATTAATGCGACTTTGTGTTTTGTTTGTCTGGATTCGCGTTTTTTAAACTACGGGCTGGAGTTTGGAGAAAGTGGGCAATGTAAAGCCACTAATGGTTTGGAGTCGCGCGTGGTGGCATCGCCCACTAACAAGATGTCCAAGGATGTACGGATGCTGCGTAACTGGCTCGGTGAGGCAGGAATATTGCCCAAACGATTTGGTCTGACACGAAAACCCAGTGTCAAAGGGTTTGTTCTGACTCACCCAGGTTTACGACTGAGTCGCCGCACAGATTCGAGTAACACTGATTTGGGTGTGTATCCAAGCGATGCCCTGTTTGCATTACTGTGGAAACGAGATCTACGCACCGGAAAGTTACGGATCAACACATTGTCCCCCGATGATCTGCACAATGTGGCACTTAGACTGGTCGATGCTCATCAGCCGGTGTTCGCCGAAACCTTGCTACAAATTGACTCTTTGGCCACCGGTCATACACGCAGGCTCCTGGCTTCAGCCAGCTAAGTGCGATTACTGTAGCAATAACGTGTACATTAGCAGGCACGTTTAGCTCAGCATTGAGAGAAGTCTTTGGCTGCCAGCGAGATACCGGTAAATGCCTTACTGTTTGACGCGTTTGATACGTTGGCTGATTGGCGCTCGTCTATTGTTTGCCAATTAATACAGTTTGCGCAAAGGGTGGTTGATTGGGTAAGCATGCCTCTAACCATCGACTGGACTGCGTTTGTGTGGGAGTGGCGCGTCAGCTTTGGTGCGGCAATGGCGCATTTCTACACACTTGATTTTCTTATCGATCGTCACCGACACAACACTGGAGTGACGGCAAGCACCTACCGTTCTTTGGAGCAAGATTCAGCATGACAGAGCCAATAACATCTGATGTAACGCGATTAAGCTTGCAGCAGATACATACTCTGTCGGGCAACCTGCTTGAATCTTGCGGTTTTTCTATTGACCAAGCGACAGCGATTGCGCAAACCGTAACCGAAGCTGAACGCGATGGTTGTCTGTCACACGGGTTGTTTCGTATCCCGTTTTATGTTGCTGCACTAAAAAACAATCATGCTAATCCAGTAGCATCACCTACCGTACGAACCAGTGATTCATCAGTGGTGCACGTAGACGCGCACGGTGGCTTTTGCCCGCTGGCCCTGCGTCTAGGGGAGCCTGCGCTGCAAGAAAAAGCGCATCGTCATGGTATCGCGGCACTGGCAATACATGACACCTATAATATCGCTGCGTTGTGGCCGGAAGTGGAGCGCCTGGCTACTGCAGGTTTTGTGACTTTCGCCTTTACCGCTGCTAATGCCTATGTAGCGCCAGCAGGTGGTATTAAACCTGTCTATGGCACTAATCCTATGGCGTTTGGTTTTCCGCGAAAAGCACAACCACCGCTGGTATTTGATCAAGCGTCTAGCGCCAGTGCGCGTGGCGAGATCCAACTGCATTTGCGTGAAGGCAAAGCGTTACCAACCGGCTGGGCGATAGATAGCGAAGGCAACCCGACCACCGATCCAGCACGTGCCTTGGCGGGTGCTCAACTGGCGTTTGGTGGGCATAAGGGTGCCAGCATTGCGTTAATGGTTGAGTTGTTGGCAGGTGCCTTGATTGGCGATCTGTTCAGTAGTGAGTCCACTGCGCAAGACACGCACGGCGTGGGGGCACCGTTGGGCGGTGAATTTATTATGGCTATCGATCCGCAGCATTGCGCCGGTGGCACAGATCATCTTGCCAGGGCAGAATTATTATTTGCAGAGATTTTGCAACAACCGGGTACGCGTCTGCCATCACAGCGTCGTTATGCTAAGCGAATACAACATACGGCTGAGGGTGTGGATGTGTCCAAGAAACTGCTGGACGAACTGCATTCCATTGCTTAGTAGAAAACCCGCCCCTAACTTTATTGACTACCTGTGGTTGTTGTCGCTGGCAGTGGTCTTTGGCATTAGTTTCACATTAACCAGCATCAGTGTTCGTGACATACCACCGTTGAGTGTTGCATCATCACGCTTATTATTGGCCTTTTTTATTTTGTATCCACTGATGCGATTAGCGGGTCAGAGAATGCCGGAGTTTGGCAGTATCTGGTTGCTGGTGTTTGCGTCTGGCTTTTTTGGCAATGCCTTGCCATTTGCTCTGATCAGTTGGGGGCAGGTGCGGGTTGAGGCGGGTTTAACGGCAATATTCATGGCGGTTATGCCGTTGGCGACGTTGTTGTTAGCCCATGTGTTAACCGATGATGAAAAGATGGATCGCTGGAAATTTACAGGCGTCCTGTTTGGCCTTGCTGGTGTGGTCGTGTTGATGGGTGTTTCGGTTTTGAGCGCATTGGGCAACGATGTATTGCGCCAATCAGCGATACTCGCTGGTGCAATCTGCTATGCGATCAATGCCATTATCACTCGCAAGCTGACTCACCTGCCTCGATGGTCGGTGTTGAGTGCACTGATGTTCAGTGCCAGTGTGTGGTTGGTGCCCGTTAGTTTAGTCGTAGATAGCCCCTGGCAGTTGCAACCGACCATCGAATCTTTGTGGTCGTTGCTGGCTTTAGCCGTTGGACCAACGGCACTGGCGACGGTTATGGTACTCACGATCATTGATCGGCAGGGTGCTTCTTTTTTGAGTCAGATAAATTTTTTCGTGCCTGTATTTGGCATGCTGTTTGGTGTTGTGCTGCTGGGTGATCGGTTGCCTGCCAACGCCTATCTGGCGTTAGTGATTATTTTGGCTGGCATCGCGTTGTCGCGCTGGGGGTCGCGTTACAAACACTAGCTGCTCGGCGCATATCGATATGCGCAATGCCATCTTCCAAGTACTGTGCAGATTCGGCTGTGAAGCCGTGTGATGCGTAAAAATCCTGCACGGCTACCTGCGCGGCTAGCGCCTGATCGTGACCCGGATAGTCGCTGTCTAGTCTGTTAATCACCTGTTGCATGAGTGTGGAGCCAATAGCTTTTCCGCGATGTTTTTCTGCAACAACGACTCTACCAATACGCACTACAGCTGCGAATTCTGGGTAACACGCTGGTATGGCGCGAGCGTAGGCCACCAGTTGGTCTTGCTGGTACCCCAATACATGCAGTGTGTTGTTCTGGGTATCGAAATGATCCAGTTCTGGGTAAGCGCAAGCCTGCTCAACTACGAAAACATCCACCCGTAGTTTGAGTAGCGTAAACAGTGCGTTCGTGCTCAGGGAGCTAAACGTATGAAACTGCCAGTACATGTACTCGTTTCCAGTGTTGATGGGTCGTGACTGAGTGCACAACGTTTCAGTACACTAAGTTGAATCGATGATGAAACATCGTAGTAATGGTTGGGTGAGGTGACTTTCCGCCTATACGGCTGATTCGAGCGAGCCATTGTTGACAAAGGGGTTTACGACACGCTGATATCGATAGGTAATTTTCCCCGGTGTCGAAGCTGCTTGGATACGATTAACACCAGTCCAATGACTGCACCGGCAATAGCGCCGTACAGATGCGCATCGACCACCACCTGTCCACCGGCCACCGATTCACTGCCTGGCAAGGCACCACTGAACTGCTCCCAGGCCAGTTTGCCCACAATCAGCACCAGCAGCAAAGCCGCGGATTTTGGGTAAACGCGTAAATCTGCCAAGCAACCTGCGAGAAGTAAGCCGTGCAAGGTACCCGAAAAACCGACATATCCCAGCACTTCAGGGTTGAAGCGCCACAATCCGACCCCAACCATGACACTGCAGACAATGATGAGCAGTAACCATTGCCAGCTGGAGAAGTGTTGCCACACCAGCGTTATAACCAGTGCAAGGCCTGCCATATTCATCCACAAATGACTCGGACCGAGGTGAACAAAGTTACCGGTGAGCAATAACCACCACTGACCAGCATTGATATCTGAACGTTCGAAACGCAGC
>CALKXZ010000088.1 GCA_938003775.1 uncultured Granulosicoccus sp.
GGCTCAGCACTGTGCCTGTGATCGTCGGGAGCAGCCGGGTCATCGCATGCAACTGCTGACGCAGATCGACGCTGTCTGAGTAAGACTGCTCGAGTGGCTAGCTCGGTGACAGCCTGTGTGACTGAGTGATAGCCGTACTTACAGCCGCAGTCACAGCCGCAGTCACAGCCGCAGTCACGACCGCAGCCACATCGAAAGTGACAGCTCAAGTGACAGCTCAAGTGATTGTCTGAATGTGTCCCTGGCGTTTGGTTATAACCGTTTCCGCCCGTTTGTTTATTCAACGTTAATCCAAGGATTTTTCCATGAATCAGTACCGTACTCTCTCATCAGATGCCGCCAATGCAATTGCGAAAAATGGCAGCAGCTGGTCCGCTATCAACCCTGAAAATGTTGCGCGTATGCAGCTACAGAACCGCTTCAAGACCGGGCTTGATATTGCGCGCTATACCGCTGGGATTATGCGCAAGGACATGGCAGCCTATGACAAGGATGCCAGCCAGTACACGCAGTCCTTAGGTTGTTGGCATGGCTTCATTGGTCAGCAAAAACTGATCTCAATCAAAAAGCACTTTGGCACAACTAAAGGCCGTTATCTGTATCTGTCGGGTTGGATGATCGCCGCACTACGTTCCGAATTTGGGCCACTGCCCGACCAATCCATTCATGAAAAGACGTCGGTCCCGGCATTGATTGAGGAGTTGTACACCTTTTTAAAGCAGGCGGACAGTCGCGAATTGCGTCACTTGTTTACTCAGCTTGATGAAGCCCGAGCCGACAATAATCAGGTCAAGGAAAAGTCCGTCATGGACCAGATTGATAACTTCCAGACACACGTTGTGCCGATTATTGCCGACATTGATGCAGGCTTCGGTAACGAGGAGGCCACCTATTTACTGGCCAAGAAGATGATTGAAGCAGGCGCTTGTGCTTTGCAAATAGAGAATCAGGTGTCAGACGTTAAACAATGCGGCCACCAGGATGGCAAGGTCACTGTGCCGCATGAAGACTTTCTGGCCAAGATCAATGCCATTCGCTATGCGTTTTTAGAGATGGGTGTTGACGACGGTGTCATTGTTGCCCGCACGGATTCCCTGGGTGCTGGCCTAACCCAGAAAATCCCCGTTTCACGAGAGCCTGGAGACCTGGGTGATCAGTACAACACATTTATTGCGGGTGAAACTGTCGCTTCACTGGAAGAGGTTAATACCGGTGATATGGTGATTCGTCGCGGGGGTGAATTAATCAAGACGTCACGATTGCCAAACGGCTTGATTCAGTTCAAACCTGGCACTGGTGAAGATCGCTGCGTTCTGGATTGCATCACAGCGCTGCGCAATGGTGCGGATCTGCTGTGGATTGAAACTGAAAAGCCACACGTTGGCCAGATTGCTGGCATGGTCAATCGTATTCGAGAAGAAATACCCAATGCCAAGCTGGTCTATAACAATAGCCCCTCGTTCAACTGGACATTGAACTTCCGTCAGCAGGTGTTTGATGCATGGCAGGAAGAGGGTCGTTCTGTGAGTCAGTACTCACGAGATGACCTGATGAGCGTTGACTACGACCAGAGCGAACTGGCTGCTGAGGCAGATGCTCGTATTCAGGCTTTTCAGGCCGACGCATCGGCCCATGCCGGTATCTTCCATCATCTGATCACACTGCCCACTTACCATACTGCGGCTCAGTCCACCGATGCACTGGCTAAGGAGTACTTTGGCGAGCAGGGTATGCTGGCCTATGTCCGCGATGTGCAGCGACGTGAAATTCGTGATGGATTGGCCTGCGTCAAGCACCAGGATATGTCCGGTTCCAATATTGGTGACGACCATAAGGAGTACTTTTCTGGTGCGCAAGCTCTCAAGGCGTCCGGAAAAGACAACACGATGAATCAATTTGGTTAAGTTGATCTGACCGGAGCCACCTGGTGCGTTCGTTCAGCGTCATGTTGCTTATTCGGCCATTTCTATGGTGATCAAATCCATGGTGATCAAAGGCACCGTGAGTTAACCAGTAAACCAGTAAACTAGTAAACCAACTTAAGGCGCCCGATAATCGGGCGCCTTTTTGTTTGCATTATTGTTGTTCGCACTAATGGTTAATCCCCGGTGTTGCGTGGCGTTATTAGTGGATTGAATCGAGCCACGCATCGTGCGGTTCAACCTATTGGGCTGGAGCAACACGGACGCTGATAGGGCCGTTATAGGTTTGCGGGATGCCACTGCAGAGGCAAGAACGCAACGCTGGAACCCTATTTTTTGCAGCATTAGGACAATAGCTGGAACACTTTTTTCAACACTCGGGTCATGGCTAGGGCACTATTTTTTCGCTACACGCGGGTAATGGTGACCGGATGCAACCTGGGATCTAGGGCTGGACATCAGCTGTGATGCGGTGCCTACTTGATTTTATGCGGCTTTAGGCTGACCATGGCGGGTTTAACGACAACCTGCAGATGTTGCCCATGACCGACCGCATTCCCACAGTTATCTACACCCTGACCGATGAAGCTCCCGCCTTGGCAACCTATTCGCTATTGCCCATAGTGCAGGCGTTTACGCGTGCAGCTGGCATAGCCGTAGAAACCCGGGATATCTCGTTGGCGGCCAGAATTCTCTGCCGATTCAATGACCAACTGGGTGCGGACCAGCGAACCCACGATGCACTGGCAGAGCTCGGTGAGCTGGCCCTTACACCTCAGGCCAATATCATCAAATTGCCCAATATTAGCGCCTCCATACCGCAGCTCAAAGCGGCGATTGCAGAGTTGCAGTCCCAGGGGTACCCGCTGCCAGATTACCCGGACGATCCGCAAAATGAACAGCAGCAAGAGATTCGTGGGCGTTATGACAAGATCAAGGGCAGCGCGGTCAATCCGGTGTTGCGTGAAGGTAATTCCGATCGCCGGGCACCCACAGCGGTAAAAAACTACGCCCGCTCAAACCCGCATGCCATGGGTGGCTGGTCACCGGATTCGGCATCGCATGTTGCGCATATGAGCTCAGGGGATTTTCGATCAAACGAGCAGTCCGTAACGGTGCCGACAGATACCACCGTGCGTATAGAACACGTGGCCAGCGACGGCACTGTCACCGTGTTGAAACCAGACTTTTCAGTCCAGGCCCACGAAATTATTGACGCCACTTTTATGAGTCAGTCAGCACTCAGAAGCTTTTTGGTGGAACAAATTAAGGACGCTAAAGCGCAAGGTGTGCTGTTGTCGCTGCATCTAAAAGCCACCATGATGAAGGTGTCAGACCCCATATTATTCGGGCACGCGGTGCGTACCTATTTTGCTGATCTGTTTAACCAGTTTGGCGAAACATTAGAAGCTGCTGGCGCTGATGCCACTAATGGCCTGGGCAGTGTGCTCAATGCTATTGAGAGCTTGCCGGCAGATCAACAGGCACCGTTAAGGCAGGCAATTGACACGGCTTATGCCAATGGACCCGCGCTGGCCATGGTCAATTCAGATAAAGGCATCACCAACTTGCACGTGCCCAGTGATGTCATCGTGGACGCCTCAATGCCTGCCATGATTCGTACCTCGGGCAAGATGTGGAATGCAGACGGGCAGCTGCAAGATACTAAAGCTCTGATCCCCGACAGTTGCTACGCCAGTGTGTATCAGGAAACCATTGATTTTTGTCGGGAGCACGGTGCGTTTGATCCCACCACCATGGGCAGTGTGCCTAATGTGCTGTAATATTTTTAAACTTGTTCTTCTATTGCAAAATATATTAAAGTTATTTCGAAACATTCGAATCCCTCCTTAAAAAAAAATGAGAAAATATCGAGCCGGCCAGCCCCTATTACCATGCATAACCGTGCCGAATCTGGGGGCATGTTAAATAACTTACATGAGTGCATGCAATATAACCAGGCGAATTCTTC
>CALKXZ010000089.1 GCA_938003775.1 uncultured Granulosicoccus sp.
GTGGATGTTAACTGAGAATTTTTTGGTTTCATCAGACGGGCAACAAAAGCGTACACGTTTGCCCGGCCACATATCTTACTGGTTTGCATGGGAGAATTTAATGGGGCCGAAAAGTGAGCTGTACGAGCTTGAAGAGTAAGCAGGGCTCGACACCATTAACAGGTAGGGTTAGGGCTGTAACCACCCTCTGAGTGTGTACGCGGCCGGCAAGTCACGCTGGACAAAAATGCACGACCACTGGCTGGAGGAGCTGCGTTTGTCAATTCACATAGTGATCCGACACCGAAAGGTTCTGAACTGGTCTGACAAAAAACGGTTCTGAACTGATCTCGTATAATGAATTTCCCCAAGCGCTTTTTCAATATCGACTGGATACCCTAACCCTCAACCCTCAACCCTCAACCCTCAACCCTCAACCCTCAACCAATGCCAGGCCGGGTAGTGCCGGGGATTGTTTATCCTGTCTCATTGCCACAAAGCCTTGTCGCTTGTTTTCCGCACTTTTACGGGCATGTTCGCGCATCAGGTATTCAGCCCGCCCGCCTTGACGGGCCACAATCGCAGCTACTACATCACGATGGTCTTTTTGCGCGCCGGTCAGTCTGATCAGGTTTTGGCTACGGTCGTTCATGTCAAAGACGATGGCACGGCAAGAAACAAGCGGAATTTTCGAAAGTGAATTGATCGTATCAGCGAGAATGTCATTGTTACTGGCAGCGATTATCGCCCCGTGAAGTTGGGCATTCAATTCAATCCAGGCAATACGTTGTTCTAGTGCTTCAAAACCGCTTGCCAACAAGGTATCAAACTGAATTAACAGCGATCGAAGCTGCTTGATGGTTGTCTCGTCAAGGCCACACTCGGCACACAATCTTGCAGCCATACCTTCGAGTTCGCCACGAACGAGGATCGCATTGGTGACCTCTTCCAGCGTAAATGACCTGGTTCGATAACCCTTGTTTGGTTCCCGAATAACCAAACCTTCCTTTTCCAACTCGCCAAGTGCCAGACGGATGACTGTGCGCGAAACGCCTTGGGCTTCAGCCAGAGCCTGTTCGCGCAATTTGCCGCTGCGATCAAATCGACCGGCTAGAAGATCCTCGCGCAGCGCCTGTGTAGATCGATTGACTTGTGTTGTCATTGTTACTTATTGCATGCTTTTTAAGCATAATATCGTAGATGTTAGTCCAAAAATATTGACAACTTAAAGTATTGCATGCAATTCTGCATGATCGAGAATGAATCCTATACGAGGTAAGCAATATTCACTCGCCAAATACCAAGCCAGAAGCAGCGTTGGGAACCTCCGGTGTCGCCATGCCGCCAAGAGCAGAGCGGGCACGCCCAACAAGTGCTCCGATGTTTGGCACGCCGCCGCTGCAAGCAACCCGACCGCCACGTTGCCCGCCCTTTGTCGAAATCAATGATCCTGATCAATTGCTCCCCTATCTGGAGCATGTTGCTCGGCGACCTTATAACCATGGCTTGAATGCCTGTTGGGATTTAAAGCCTGGTGAAAGAGTCATGCTGCGGGTCGATAATTGGCATAGCGAACTGACCATTGAAGCCTGCAAACGGATTCTTGAAAAATACAAGGTCAAGTATCAGATCCAGAACATTGATCGTGGTGTTGTTCCTCAGTGGGTCGGTGCGGATGAGGTGGACTATTACCTGTTCCGTACCAAAGAGCTTGCAGAGTGGATGGACTGGTGGGAAGAGGAAGAAAAAAAACAACAATTTGACAAGATTCTAATGGGCTATGGAGGTCCTGTTCTGGCGGAGCGCCACATCAGGATACAAAGAATGCCGTTCATTACGCCAGAGATACTGGCGTCTCCAGCGCATGCCATGCCGATTGAAGTGTTAAACGCCATTGATAAATGGACTTGGGATCGTGTGCGCACCAGCAAACGCGCACGCATCGTGGACCCTGAAGGGACCGATATAGAATTCACCAATCATCAGGATTACTGGGATTCAAAACGAGAGTTCTATAACGCCGATCTGACCGCTGCGACATGGCGAGGTAACGAGCACTTTGGAAAACAGTATCTCCCTGGTCATATCACTGGCCGTCCGTGGATGTTTCACCCTTCCAAGGAGGACGGTAACGGTGTTATTGCTGGCACTACCAACCATATCGCAGCTTGTGACTGGACACAGTTGATTGTTGAAAACTCAAAAATTACGCAAATCAATGAAGGCGGGGAATTCGGTAACAAGCTGCGCGATGTGATGGAGAGAACGAAGGATATCCAGTATCCAACTTTTCCAGACAAAGGAATAATGCACTGGTGGGAAGCATCGATCGGTACGAATCCACACATACACAGACCACGCAAGGATTTTCCATCAGGTTTCGTCAACTGTCTTTATGAGCGCGTTCGTTCTGGGGTCATTCACATGGGATTCGGCACGATCATCTCGTCGATGGCCGAGCGCGAAGCAGCACGTATGGGGCATCTGGTGGGTCATTGGCATCTGCATCTGTATTTCCCGACTTACACCATGGAGCGTAGTGGCGACAATGAAACGCTAATAGAAAACGGTCGACTCGGTGCACTTGATGATCCTGCCATACGCCGCTTGTGTGCGAAATACGGTGACGCGGAAATGTGGCTCGATGAAAGTTGGAACCCGGCAGTCCCGGGTATCAATATGGACGGTGACTATTGGGAACACTACGCGCAGGATCCGCTGCATTGGGTGGCCCTAGCCACACTAGGTAAGCTGCCCCAACCAACTTCATTCCGATGTAGAGCATCGGAACGGTATCGAACAAGATGGCCAAACCAAGAGCCGCTGCGACAACATGAACATAACCCCCAATATGAATGCCAAATGCCGCCATGAGTCCGCCTTGTCGACCACGAGCGATAGTTTGCGCTGCTGCGTACAACGTAGAGGGGCCAGGCATGTAGGCAAAAACAGCTGTTGCCAGCAGAAAGGCGATTAGTACTTCTAG
>CALKXZ010000090.1 GCA_938003775.1 uncultured Granulosicoccus sp.
CCCTCTATCACTGTGAAGGTGTCGTCTCTGGCATCAGGCGCTTCATTAATTGCAATAAAACAAAAATCATACTCACGAGTGTCGCTACGTCCCGCCGTATCATCAATGGTCAGTGCGTAGCGCAGGCCGACTGAGGCCTTGAGTTGCGGTACCTGCACGGAGAATTCAGCCACGCCATCCTCGGTCTCCACGCGCTGAAATTCCAGGCTACAGCTTGACCGGTCACTACAGGCTTGCGACAAGCTTGGTGCCGCCAGGTCTGGATTAAATCCATCTTGTGCGGCGCACACATCCAGGTTGCCTTGTGCCAATGGGGTGGTGCTCCAGCTGAAACTCTGCTGATCGGTGGCTGTTGTGTTGCGACTCACTGTCAAGCGCGCTGGTGTCTGCTCGCTAACCGCAATCACGCCACCCACCGGTGCATCGTCCAGAAATATTTCTGTAGCGGTGGTCGTGGACCCCTGACTACCGGTGGAATCGACCCAGTCGCAGGCCACCAACAAAGAACACAAGGCACATGCCCCTGGCAACAGCCATATTCGATTTTTCACGTAAAAATCCTACTTTTGGTGATAGTTGATAATCGTTTGCAGGAAATCCTGACGCACGCGTTCAGCATCAACGGCCATACACACGTGCGTGGTTGGACGATTTTGCCAATGCGGTACGCTATAAGCATAGCCCTTGCGATCCAAAGCGAGCTGACCAATGGCAATTCCTTCTCCGATAACCCGCGCAGGACCACTTTCGATTGTGAAGGCATCTGGCATAACCAAATACGCAATGGCGGCCGCATCGTGCATGGCACATTGCGGCTCATCACCTCGATCGGCAGCATCTCGCGCCGCCCCGCTACGCGTGTAAAAATCCACATAAAAACGGCTGCTTTGCCAAATCAGCGAACCGCTATGCCCACCGTTATGATCCAGCGACTTCAAGTGGCTATCGGTGAGCATGATGCGATGTGTGACATCCAGGCCAACCACAGTGGCGGGCCAGTGAGCCGCAAACAACCTATCGGCTGCGTGTGGATCGTTGAGGAAATTCGCCTCTGCCACCGGCGAGACATTACCGGGCTCATCCACGGTGCCGCCCATAATCACCAATCCTGCCACCAGCGATGGGAGCTCAGGTTCACGCCGATAGGCCTCGGCAATATTGGTCAGCGGACCAACAGCCACCAGGGTGATTTCGCCCGGGTGTTGATGGGCTGCATCAACGATAAAATCGGCTGCGTCCTTCGAATCCACCTGGCTATGGCGAGTGTCAGCTCGCAGCTGAGTGGCATCGGCTGCAGGCTTACCCGGCTGACTGCCTGGATAGACATCACCCAAACCATCCGCGCCATGCACGAAGTCGGCGTGCGGTAACGGAGACTGCACGCTGGGTAGTGATGCCCCACGGGCAACCGCCACTGAATCGGCCCCCATTACGTCTAACACGTACTGTGCATTGCGAGTTGCAAAGTCGATATTAATATTACCGAAGACTGTGGTTAGCGCCAGCAGCTCTATATCCGGGTGAGCCAGCGCATAGGCAATCGCCATTGTGTCATCGACACCCGGGTCTGTATCGAGAATGATTTTTTGCATAGCTTATGTCGTTGATGTGCGTAGCCCGTTAACTCAAGCCATGCCGGATTACCGTACTGGAGGGTCGTCGCGCTAGGCGGACCGGTTTAGCGAACAAAGCGATCAACTGCATCGCTGGTCGGGATACTCGGAGTCGCACCTGCAACGCTCACTGCCAGAGCCCCAGCATGACACGCACGCCTCAAAGCCGCAGCATCATCGAGCCCGTCTATCAGCGCTGCTAGAAAGTATCCCACAAAGGTATCGCCAGCACCTGTGGTGTCTACCACCGCCACAGACGCCGCTGCCTGTATGTGGTGCTGAGACTGATAAAGCAGCTGTGCACCTCGTGAACCTAACGTTAATACCAGCCGTGTTTGCGGGTAACGTTGGGATAAAACGTTGATCGCCTCGCTCATGTCATCAGTTCCGGCCAGTGCGGCAGCTTCGGTTTCATTCACAATTAATACAGCACAGTGCTCTAACGGCAACGCCGCCACTGCATCCGTCATGGGCGCAGGGTTGAAGGCGATAGGCATGCCTGCGGCCACTGCTACATCGAACGCCGTGGCCAGCGCATTGCACTCATTTTGCACGAGCAACCAGTCGCCGGCTCTGGCACTGGATAAGTGTGTCTTGAGCGTGGATGGATCAAAACTCGTGTTGGCGCCACCGTGCAAAATAATGGAATTCTCCCCAGCATCGTCAACCTGGATAATCGCGTGACCACTGGGCCCATCGATAAACTCAACGTGGCGCATGTCCACTCCCGCCTCACTCATCTGATCAGCCGCCCAGGTGTCGCTATTACCCAGACGCCCGACATGCTGGACGGCCACACCAGCACGCGCCAGCGCCACCGACTGATTAGCACCCTTACCGCCGAGTACGGTTTGTAGCGAAGAACTGGCCAGAGTCTCGCCGGGTTTAACCAGGTGTGGAACGCGATAAACCAGATCAATATTGATGGAACCGAAGTTAAATACCGTCATGAACTGAAGCTGATACGCTGGCAGGAGTCTAAAGTGTAACAGCGTGTTCACCGGTTCTGAGCCAAGCGCACTGTCAACTTTGTGCGCGATAAATTCGCTGCTCAAGCTGCGAAATATAGGTACCATCGTGATGTACAGGCTTCTTTGGATCCGTGTCAAATCATCAATTACCCACCCACCGCCACCGTGGTTGAAGTCGGACCTCGTGACGGCTTACAAAATGAAGCCAGCACGCTGAGCGCCAAGCAAAAGAGCGAGCTGGTCGACCGTCTGTCAGCCTGCGGGCTTTCCGTGATTGAAACCGGCTCGTTTGTATCACCTCGCTGGGTGCCGCAAATGGCAAACTCCGCCGATGTATTCAGGACTATTAAACGGCACCCCAATATCCGTTACACAGCCCTGACCCCCAACGAACGTGGCTTTAACGATGCCATGGCCGTCAAAGCCAGTGAAGTGGCCATTTTCATAGCGGCAACTGAGAGCTTCTCGGAAAAAAACCTCAACGCCAGCATTGCACAAACCCTGGCACGCTACACACCCGTCCTGCAACGCGCTAACGATCTGTCAATACCCGTGCGCGGCTACCTCTCTTGTGTGTTGGGCTGTCCGTTTGAGGGTGACGTGGAGCCGTCCATAGTCGCTCAGCTCAGCCAGCAACTGCTCGACGCCGGGTGCTATGAAGTATCACTGGGTGACACAATTGGCACC
>CALKXZ010000091.1 GCA_938003775.1 uncultured Granulosicoccus sp.
GAATTGGCCACCGAGCAGTTAGGTTCAAGCGCTAAAGAACAAATTAGGTCGCTGGTGATTGATCCGGTTGCCTATTCCATAGCACGTTCAATCGAAAAGAAACTCTCTACCCAAGGTATCACGACACTATGTGCACTTAAATCCAGCAGTAAAGGCGTTTCATTGTCAACCATAGCACCAGCATCCATAGACGACTACTTCGACAGCAAACGCCCAACGCTACTATTACTGCACGGCACACTATCATCCACACAGGGCAGTTTTGGCGATTTGTGGGAATCACGGCCGGAGGACTTTAACGCGCTCACCCGCTTCTATGGTAAACGCATCATTGCACTTGAACATTGCTCGTTAACCGAGAGCCCCATCAAAAATGCACTGGTTGTGGCCAACGCATTGCCAGAAACTGCGCACTTGCATGTGTTATCCCACTCTCGTGGTGGTCTTATTGGTGAGTTGTTGTGTCGTGGCACCCGGGTGGGTGAGTCTGCCTTCTCACCCGATGAGATCGACCTGTTTGACGCACAGCAATCGGCTGGCAAGCTCTCTACAGATCTTTCTGCTCGTATCTTTAAAGCGCTAAAAAATCACTACAAACACGAATTAAAAAATCTTAAAGCTCTGGATAAAGCCTTGTCAGACCGGTCCATAGTTATTGACCGTTTCGTTCGGGTTGGCTGCCCTGCCCGCGGCACGACGCTGGCGTCAGGCAAATTACACCGGTGGTCTAACCGCGCATTCAATGCCGTGAGTTTGCTCGGTGGTCAAGCACTTAATCCCGTTTTCAAAGCATTTGAGAGTTTTACTCTGGGTGTACTTAAAGCCAATACCAAGGCTGACGTATTGCCTGGGTTGCAAGCACAGATGCCAACCAGTGCCCTGATCCATGTGCTGAACAACAGCGAAGCTTTTGTGCCTGCAGATCTGTCTATTGTGGCTGGTGACATAGAGATCACTGATCGTTGGAACTGGAAAAAAATTCCTCTGTGGCTAACAGACAGATTTTACGGTGGTGCTAACGACTTGGTTGTTAACACCGCATCTATGGACGGCGGTGCACGCCGTGAAAACGCTATTCTGTCACTGCGTGTTGTTGGTGATCATGTTAATCACTTTTCCTATTTTGGCAATGCCGATTCTGCCGGTCAACTTGTTAAGCGACTGGTGAGTATGGACACGCCAGCGC
This sequence comes from uncultured Granulosicoccus sp., assembly GCA_938003775.1. Lineage (GTDB taxonomy): Bacteria > Pseudomonadota > Gammaproteobacteria > Granulosicoccales > Granulosicoccaceae > Granulosicoccus. The sequence continues at coordinate 1,187 of CALKXZ010000091.1, forward strand.
GCTTTGAATCCATCACCCGGCCCGATGAGGTCCACATTCCCAGAAGTCCGGTGGTGCCACACCAAGGCAACCGGCCAGTGTTGCTGGTAGTACCGGGCATTCTGGGCAGTGAACTGAAGCACCAGGGCAAGAAAATCTGGGTTCATGCATCGCGCCTGTTGCGCGGACGCATAACACGCCTTGATATTAATAACCAAGCTCCTGACATCATGGCCACGGATATCATGGACAAGGCCTATGGCGAATTTATTCAGCGAATGTCACAGACGCATGATGTACATGTGTGTCCCTACGACTGGCGCTTATCACTAGAGGATTCAGCCGCGGTACTGGCTGAACGTATCAAGCACCTGCTGAGCCTGCAGGAAGCAGCGAACGAATTACAACCCATACGTATCGTGGCGCACTCTATGGGTGGTCTTGTGACCCGCACCATGATTGCTCAGCATCCGTCGGTCTGGGAAGCGGTGGTGACACGTCACGGCTCTCGATTTCTTATGGCTGGCACACCGACCAATGGTTCGTACTCTATTAACCTTATTGTTGCTGGGCAGCTACAGCTAATTAAGCTATTGGCTTTTGCAGACCTTGCGAACAGTAAGAAAGACATCATGGATCTGGTGGCTAGGTTTCCCGGACTGGCAACTATGCTGCCAGGTTTTGGCACGCTGGAATGGTTACAAACAAGCACGTGGCAGGACGTTGCACAGAGCCCATCAGGCGATCGCTGGAGTGCCGTATCGGAGAATCTGTTGGCGCTGGCTCGGCGTGAACGCCGTACCGTACTTGATTCGCCACTGGACTCCGAACTGGTTTGTTATGTCGCAGGCCAAAGTGATAAGACAGCGGCCGATGCGTTCTTTGATCCCAAAGATAATGGCGAATTGTGCTTTCGCTACACCGCTTTGGGAGATGGTCAAGTCACTTGGAAAGATGGCGTGCCGGCAAGCCTGCCGAACGTGTGGTACCAACCGTCCGTGCACGGATCTCTGCTGGCAGAGCCTGCGCACTTTGATGCCTGGGAAGAGCTTATCACCCAAGGACACACGAGCCGATTACCCACGCAACCACCAGACACGCACACACGATCCGCAAAAGGTGAAGAGCTATGGACTGAACGCGATACCGACGTTATAGATTATCTGCCAGACGAGAACACCTTACTAGAACTGGCACTGGGCATGGAGCCAAGCTCACAGGCTAAGAAAAGTCAGTCACTGACGCCAGCACTCCAGGTGTCCATAGCCCACGGTGACTTGTCGTTTGCCAGCTTTCCAGTCACTGTCGGTCACTACGAGGGAGATTCGATACTGCACGCCGAACAAGTATTGGATCGGGAGTTGGACTACCGATTGTCAAAACGCCACAGCATTGGTCAGTATCCGGGTGAGGTCGGTACCAGCGAAGTGGTATTTGCTCGCTCAGATCGGCTGGTACCAGAAGGGGCACTGATTGTGGGACTGGGCCGGCTTGGCGAATTATCAGCAGCCAGCCTGGAACGCACACTGACACAAGGCATTATCAAGTACCTGTTTGAATTTAACGACTGGTGGTCAAGTCAGCAACTCAAACGTGAGCCACCCGAACTTGGCCTGTCTATGTTGCTTGTGGGCTCGGGTATAGGGTCACTGACTGTTCAGGATAGCGTGGGTGTGCTACTCCGCTCCGCCTGTGCTGCCAATGAGATTTTTCAACATCAACAGATTACTGATTTTAAGTTGCTTGACACGTTGCAAATTGTTGAACTCTGGGAGGATCTGGCTCTGGAGGCCACCGACTCAGCACGGCGCTGGGCTGATGATCTCAAACAGCCGATACTGGTCGAGCCCCAGTTACAGTCGCTCGATGGGGGGCGGCGCCGAAGTCGTTTTACGCTCAGTTCAGACTGGTGGCACACCATCAATGTCAAGATCAGTGATGACAAAGCAGACTACATCTATGACGACTACACCCGCTATGCCCGGAACGAATTGACTCGTGAGCCGGTTAATCGTGCGTTTGTTGATCAGTTTCTAGGCCAAGTAATCCACGACACGCACTATGACCCCTATGCTGAATCCAGCCCTCATCAAGCTCTTTTTCAATTACTACTTCCCAGGACTATCAAAGAGCGTTCACCTGATTCTGACAAGTTGCTGTTGGTACTGGACGAAACCACCGCCCGTATCCCTTGGGAAATGCTGGTAGATGGCTGGTCACAGGAGAAAAAGCCGATGGCTATCTCCAAGACCATTATTCGTCGTCTGTCGATGGAAAATTTTCGTCATCGACCCGAATCTGCGCGCGGCAAACGCGCCATGGTGGTTGGTGATCCGCTCAGTGGCAATGACGGCTACCCCGCATTGAATGGGGCGCGAAAAGAGGCGCGTGAAGTGGCCAGATTGCTTCAGGTTAACAACCAGTTCGCAGTCACAACGTGCATCACCGATGACAAGCATAGTCAGGACAGTACATCGCAGGCGAGCATGATTGTGCAATCGTTGCTGTCATTGGAATTTCGTATTCTGCATTTTGCCGGGCATGGTTCCTACTACCGTGCTGGCGGCACAGTGGAGCGAGACGAGCAAGATGAAGGCATGGTCATTGGTGAAGGCTTACGATTAACACCATCACTGGTGAGAAAAATGCCGCGCTCACCGGCTGTGGTTTTTCTCAACTGTTGTCATTTGGGTTACATCGAACAACGCTCACAGGACGACAAGGTACGCTACAGTCACATTGCAGCCAACCTCGCTACTGAATTTATCAAACTGGGCACGCAAGTTGTGATCGCGGCTGGCTGGCAGATCGATGACAACGCTGCGCGCAGGTTTGCTGAAGTGTTTTACGATAATTTGCTGGCTAATAATACCCTTGGCTACTCGATACAGCAGGCACGTCATCATACGTTCAATGAATACCCTCATTCGAACACTTTCGGTGCCTATCAGTGTTGGGGAGATCCTGAGTTTCGACTTGATCCACGCCAAGGTTCGCACAGTTCACGTGGGCGTGATAATGCATTCATCTCAGCACATGAATGCGAGCTTGAAGCGGTCAATATTCGCAACGCAGCGCTCAGCGCAAAAGAGGATTATCGACACAGCCTGGAGCTCAGAGCTGACAGGCTACTGCAGCACATAATCAGTCATTATGAGAACCCCTGGAAGACGCCGGATACTCGCAAAAATGCGTGGGATAGAGCGCACACGCAAGCCTTATCCAATTTAGGCCGAGCCTATGGTGAACTGGGAAATCTGTCGCAAGCAATTCACCTACTTAGAGCCGCGTACCGACTTAACCCCTCGGCAATACGAGTGCACGATCTGGAGCAACTGGGTAATTTCGAATGCCGTTATGCACTGGGCATTGATGAACCGAGTCATTCGGACATTGAGCATCTAATGCCCTCACTGGGATCAGCGCGTGCAGTGCTAAGATCTGGCCAGAATCGACTACGCGATGTACTTAAGCAATACGAGAGTAGCGGCCAGAGTTCAAACCTGAGAGAAATACTGTGCCTGGTTGGTGGTAGTGCCAAGCGCGAAGCTGCATTCCTTAAGCCAGAGGCGACTCAGGACATCGCCGAAGCCTTGATTGATATGCAACATCACTACGGTATGGCATGGACTGGAGAGTATCAGTCGGCCAAACCCGGTCAGAGTATTGCAACCTATATTCGCCAAGCAGCGATCAATCAAGAAGAACCAGACCAGTACGCGTTCGTTAATTTTGTATTGGCAACAATAATGCTGCGATGGTATTCCACCTCGAACAAACGCGAACTATCACAAGCGCTGGCCGATGCATTGAAAAAACTAACAGTTGCTAGTCTCAAAGACAATCGGCGTCATGCAAACTACTGGACCACAGTCAGTCGGGCCGATGTTGCCTTACTGCAGTTTCTGGATGACAAGTTACGTATTAAAGTCAATGTATACGATGACACGGTAGATTTTGTTGGGATGATTATACAATCCTACCGACAAGCCAACCGGCGTTTTGGCAGTGTGCGCCAATGGTCGTCCGCGCGTGAACATCTGTTTTTTGTCAAACAAATGATAGAAAAACGACCCGTCACCGGACTGAAAACCGATCAGTTAGTAAAACGAGAAAACGAGGACAAACGATTGCTCTCCGGTATCGAGCAAATTTTGTCGGAAGTCATGCGCCTTCGTCAAAGCTAACACATACGGCAAACTGACTTTCTTTTAGACCGGCTTAACCCAAGATCGGCCTTATTTGAAAGCCCGTCAGACATTTGTCGCTGTCAAACAAGTAACCCACCGATACTTACCATCGGTGCTAACTTCGTGTCTCAATAGCTGTCCGCCAGAGCGAGCGCCTATGCGTAATGATCCACTCTATAAGGCAACTACCAACGACTGCGCAAGACCATACATCGGCCAACTTGCGGATGGAACCACGTGTGAACACTTGCCCCACAGAATTGTGTACTGACAAACTACACAGAGCCAGTCCGGCCTTAGATATCTGCGCCGACACTGTCGCGCTAGTATTAGCAGGTGGCCGCGGTGCTCGGCTTCATCCGCTAACGGATACCCGCTGCAAGCCAGCTGCACCGTTTGGCGGTAGTTTTCGAATCATTGACTTTGCCTTGTCCAATTGCATCAACTCTGGCATCCGGCGTGTTGGCGTGCTCTCGCAATATGAACAGCATTCGTTGCTACAACACCTGAACGATAGTTGGAATTTCCTGCGTCGTGATCTGAACGAATTCATTGATCTGCTGCCAGCGCGATTGCACCAGGGCCGCAGCTGGTATCAGGGAACAGCTGATGCGATAGCACAGAACATTGATATTCTCAGAAGCTTAGCGCCACGCTTTACACTAGTGCTGGCCGGTGATCATATCTACAAAGCAGACTATCGGCGCATGATCCAATATCACGTAAACACGAGTGCGCAGATTACCGTGGCCAGCATCAAAGTACCTAGCAATACTGCGTGTCAGTTTGGCGTTATCGGCATTGATGGCAATGGCAGGATTGAATCATTCCATGAAAAGCCGGCCAAACCGAGTTGTATTCCCGGTAGCTCTAATCATTCATTGGTGTCAATGGGGATCTATGTGTTCAATACGGAACTATTAATCGACATGTTGGAAGCCGATGCCAATGATCTTTCATCAACACATGATTTTGGGCACGATATTATTCCTGCGTTGATTAAGAAGCACCGAGTCATGGCTTATGACTTTTCCACCCACCAAAGCGAACACTACTGGCGTGATGTCGGCACCATTGATGCCTATTTTGATACCAACATGCAATTGCTTGAGCCACACCCAGAGATGCAGTTGCATGATGTTCACTGGCCCATTCGTAGCCTGCCAGTGCAACTGCCCGCTGCTCGATTCATTTTCGATGATGCTCAGCTTCGGGGTATGGCCTCGGATTCCATCGTTGCCGCAGGCTGTGTATTACGCGGCGCACGAGTTAGACACACCATTTTATTTTCTGATGTACAGGTCAATGAATTATCAGAGATCCACAACGCGCTACTACTGCCCGGCGTACGAATTGGCGTGCGTTGCCGGATCAAGAACGCCATCGTGGATTCTAATACACATATACCGGACAATACAGATATCGGCTTCAACAAGATTGAGGATGCCCGTCGTTATACGATCAGCGACAATGGCATAGTGGTTGTCACCGCCACGGACGACCACCGATCATTGGTCGGTGTGTCGAGCTTAGGTTCGGCCCGAGTGGATAAGCCATCCCAAACACCATTAAAGCGCGAACACGCTTGAGCGGGTGATTGCGGAAAATATACACTCCGGTTTCATAAACCCTGTGCAGATACAACCTAACAGTAGCCATACAACTAGCTCTATTAGGTCGGCTGACTATAGCGACGTGTTAAGCCGGTAGGCGCAGTCGTTCCTCTTCTGCAAAGCGCAAATGACCCGTCTTGACCCAGACCTTGCAGCCCTGTGCCCCAGCTGTGGCGTTGAACGTTCCACCTGCGGGTACACGCATCCAGGAATGCTGCGTTAGTTTGTCGGATGATTCGGCAAATTCACCGTCCATGACCAGTACCTCTGCCCCACCTGAGGTGTCGATAGTGACCTGGCTGCCAGCAGCCCATTGTTCAATACGAACCTGCTCCCGATCATCGGCAAACAGCGTGCCGACGCTGACACCGTCTCGCGCTGCGTCTGCCACCAGGCCAGTTTTAGCCATGTCAGTTCGCACCGCTGTGCGATCATCCAGGTCAAACTGCCATAACTTTACAAATATGACACAGCCGGGCTCGGAACCTGGCGTGTGGCTAGATTGAGGTGGGTTACGAATATAAGAACCTACGGGAAAATCGCCGTGTTCATCCTGAAAAACACCTTCCAGCACAATGAATTCCTCACCTCCGGTGTGTTCATGCGCCGAAAAGTGACTCCCTGGGGCGTAGCTCACCATGGTGGTGGCACGCGCCACTTCTCCGCCAACACGGTCTAGCATGCGTCGTTTCACACCTTTCATAGGCGAATCTATCCAAGGCAGGTCTGCGCTGTGTAAAACAACCCGAGCGGCAAAATCATCATTCTGGTTCATGGTAGTTTTCGTAGGTGAACGGTGGATCAAAATAGTAATCTATCAGTCGATAGGCGGATATTACGATACACCCAATTGTACAGTTGCTCACCACAACCGATGAATTTCCCCAACCATACAATCGTATTGCCTCATTAGGCTCTGTTGCTGAATCAGTACAGCTGGTTCAGGGAAGACGAAAAAAGCACACTCGCAGCTATCGTGCACGATTTTGATCGACCAAGCGGAGTCAAGTCACAGCGCTTTCGCAGCCACTAAGCAGCCACTAA
>CALKXZ010000092.1 GCA_938003775.1 uncultured Granulosicoccus sp.
GCGTTTCCGGCGACTGCAATGCCGCAGCAGGGGAATTCTCCCGGGGTGAACTGGTCTCGTGTGTGGATAGCACCACCCGGGAAGTGGCCAGGGGCTTGATCAATTACAGCGCGGCGGATACGCGCAAAATATTGGGACACTCCAGCGAGCACTTCGCGTCATTGCTGGGTTACTCCAGTGAACCTGAACTGGTTCACAGGGACAACATGATCGTTTTTCAGTGAACGGCGCAGTAACGCTGCGACGCCACCGAACTCGGTTATTAACCGAGTGCGCGGACCTGTGCGTTAAATCGGCTTTTGTAACGGGCAGCCTTGTTCTTGTGAATCAAACCCTTGCGAGCCATGTGATCCAGGACAGGAACCGCCTCTTTGTAGGCGGTTTCGGCCGCACCCTTGTCGCCAGCCGCGATAGCCGCGAACACGCGCTTGACTATCGTACGCATCATGGAGCGCTGGCTCGCATTGCGTTGACGGGATTTTTCGGCTTGGCGGACGCGCTTGCGTGCCTGAGCAGTGTTGGCCACGAACTTTCCTCTAGCTTGTCTGTACTGAAATCAGCCGGTCATTATCCACCGGCGCAATCGATTCGTCAATGGCTGATTCGATGAAGACGGCAAATCTTACCCGATCTGGCACTATTGTCGGCGTTATGACCCTGTTATCGCGGGTACTTGGTTTTGTTCGCGATCAGGTACTGGCGATCGTGTTCGGCGCAGGTGCCACAACGGATGTATTCCTGGTCGCGTTCAAGATACCGAATTTCCTGCGAAGGTTGTTTGCCGAGGGCGCCTTTGCAACGGCTTTTGTCCCGGTGTTCACTGAATACAAAGAGACTCGAAGCCGTGCAGCAATGCTGGATCTGGCTGCACATGTGTCCGGCACGCTGATCATCATTCTGTTGCTGGTCAGTACGCTGGGTGTCATGCTCAGCCCGCTCATCATCATGCTGTTCGCACCAGGTTTTATCGACGAGCCTGCGCGTTTCGATTTAGCCACTCACATGTTGCGAATCACCTTCCCGTACTTGTTTTTCATCTCCCTGGTGGCCTACGCAGGCTCCATACTCAACACCTTTGGCAAGTTTGCCATCCCCTCGTTTACACCGGTATTGCTCAACATCTGCATGATTGCCGCAGCGCTGGCTTTAAGCAATCATTTTCAGACCCCCATTGTGGCATTGGCCTGGGGTGTGTTCGCAGCTGGCGCCTTGCAGCTGCTTTTACAATTGCCCTTCTTGCGTCGAATGGGCCTACTACCCAGACCGCGTTGGGGTTGGCGACATTCCGGGGTGCGCCGCATTCTTAAACTCATGGCACCCGCCATACTGGGCTCATCGGTCGCTCAGATCAATCTACTGCTGGATACCATCATCGCGTCTTTTTTGGTCGCTGGTAGCCTAAGCTGGTTGTACTACAGCGACCGATTAATGGAATTTCCACTCGGGTTGCTGGGCGTCACACTCAGTACCGTGATTCTGCCTAGACTGTCGCGTGAACATTCGCTCAATTCGTCGCAACAGTTTCGGCAGACACTTGACTGGGCAATTCGGCTGGTGTTGATTCTGGGCCTACCGGCGGCAATCGGTTTAGTCGTACTGGCCGAACCGATGCTATTAACACTGTTCGGTTACGGGCAATTTCTGGCTTCCGATGCGCGTATGGCCAGCTACAGCCTGATTGCTTATAGCGCGGGTTTACCCGCGTTTCTGTTGATCAAGATTTTCGCGCCAGCATTCTTCGCTCGCCAAAACACACGAACTCCCGTACGCATCGGTATCATCGCGCTGATTGCCAATATGGGCTACAACCTGTTGTTCGTGCTCCCAATGATCTGGCTGGATTTCATAGCGCCACATACCGGTCTGGCTATTGCCAGTTCAGTGGCTGCATGGCAGCAGGCCTGGATGCTGTACCGGCAACTGGCGGCTGACGATATCTATCGCATTTCACCGGCGCTTAAACAGTTTGCCGTACGTATTACCCCCGCACTTTTTGCGATGACACTAGGGTTGATCGTTCTGGCCGACTCATCCTGGCTAACGCACGATGCGATTGGCCGCGTAAGCTTGCTACTCGGTATAATCGCCGCTGGCGGATTCATCTATGCGGTAGGTCTGCTGATGGCCGGTATTCGACCTGTCCAACTAGCCAGCCCGTAGCCTGAACCAGTCATGAAATCATTCCACTTATGCAACTGATACGCGGTCTGCAGCGCTGGCCGGACACGCACGGTACGGTCGTGACCATCGGCAACTTTGACGGTGTGCATCTCGGCCACCAAGCGATGTTCAATGCCGTGCTGGACATGGCGAAGCATCATGCGATGCCTGCAACGGTTGTCAGCTTCGAACCACTGCCGCATGAGTACTTTAACGAGCCTGCTCCACCGGCACGCTTGCAGGGACTGCGCGATCGGTTCGACAGCATCAAGTCAGCAGGAATGGATCGATTGCTATTGCTGCAATTTGATCATTCCCTGGCATCGCAGAGTGCTGACGACTTCATATCTGACACACTGGTACATCAGTTGCGCGTCAAACACATGGTTATTGGCGATGACTTTCGCTTTGGACATAAACGCATAGGCACTATTGACCTGCTCAGTCAAGGTGCAGGCATGCATGGCTACACACTCGAACAAAGCCCCACCTGTGTGCACGACGGCGCTCGTGTATCCAGTACTCGCATACGTGCGCATCTGCGCGATGGACAGTTGGACCAAGCTGCAGCGCTGTTGGGGCGAGCTTACCGTATCAGTGGACGCGTAATTCACGGTGAAAAAATGGGTCGGCAACTCGGATTCCCTACCGCCAATGTTGCCCTGGGCACACACAAACCACCGTTACGCGGTGTGTTTGCCGTGTGGGCTCATGATACGCGCGGCGGCCAGCGCTATGCAGCCGTTGCCAACCTGGGCGAACGTCCGACAATAGGCGGCCGAAAACTGTTACTCGAGGTGCATGCGCTGGACGCCCATGTGGACTGGTATGGGCACCATCTGAGCGTGGATTTCATCAAACAGCTGCGTCAAGAAAAACGATTTGACTCCCTGGACGCACTGAAACAACAGATTACCCGCGATGCGGACGAGGCGCGGGCACTGATAGCCCGTATTTGACTTACACTAAAAGTCGTAATGCTGAGACTCAACACACGTGACCGATTATAAACAGACGCTGAACCTGCCAAAAACTGATTTTCCGATGCGTGGGAATCTGGCCAAGCGTGAGCCGGAAATGTTGGCTCGCTGGAATGAGCAAGGCCTGCATCAACATATACGTGAGGCGTCAGCTGGCCGACCTAAATTTGTGCTACACGATGGCCCTCCGTATGCCAATGGCGATATTCATATTGGCCATGTAGTAAATAAGGTCATCAAGGACATGATCGTTAAATCCAAACAGCTGGCTGGTTTTGATTCGCCCTACGTCCCCGGCTGGGATTGCCACGGCCTACCTATTGAGAACAAGGTAGAGGGGCTAGTAGGCAAACCAGGAGACAAGGTCACAGAGAGTGAGTTTCGCGCTAAGTGTCGTGAGTACGCTACGCAGCAGATAGCCAATCAGAGTGAAGAGTTCCAACGTCTAGGCATCATTGGTGATTGGCAGTCCCCTTATCTGACAATGAATTTTGCTAACGAAGCCAACATTGTTCGCGCCTTGGGAAAAATTATCGAAGCTGGCCATATGTATAAAGGCACCAAACCTGTGTACTGGAGCTGGGGTGCACATTCTGCTGTGGCTGAAGCAGAGATCGAATATGAAGACAAACTCTCTACTGCCATTGATGTTCGCTTTGCACCGCGTGACAAGTCGGCGCTGCTAAGTGCGTTCAATGCCCAAGATGATGGCAGCGAGGTGAGCGTTGTAATCTGGACCACAACGCCATGGACGATACCTGGCAACCTGGCAGTGGCCTTACACCCGGAACTGTCGTATGCGCTTGTCTCGGTCAATGGTGAACGCCTGATCATGGCAGAAGCCATGGTTGAAGATGTCATGGTGCGCTATGGTTTTAGCGACTATGCGCTTGTCGCCACCACTACCGGCAACAATTTGGCAGGGCTGGTGTTGAAGCATCCTTTATATGAGCGGGACTCGTTGCTGATACTCGGCGATTACGTCACCACTGATGCCGGAACCGGTGCCGTACATACGGCACCTGATCATGGTGTTGATGATTTCTACGCAGCGAAGAAACACGGGTTGGGGTTACTGGATTCGGTTGATGATCACGGTGTGTTCCGAGACCATGTAGAGCTCTTTGGCGGTAAACATGTCATGAAGGTTGACACGCACATGATTGAAGAGCTTGAACGTCGCGGCCGCTTGGTTAAGCAGGAAAAGTATCAGCACAGCTACCCTTTTTGCTGGCGTACCAAGACACCTATAATTTTCCGCGCTACGCCGCAATGGTTCATCGGTATGGACATAAAAAAATTGCGCGCAGATACACTCAGCGAAATTGACAAGGTTCAGTGGATTCCGGAATGGGGCCAGTCACGTATCCATGGCATGATCGCCGGGCGACCCGATTGGTGTATCTCAAGGCAGCGTTACTGGGGTGTGCCCATCACTGTTTTTCTGCACAAAAAAACGGGGGAGTTACACCCAAATACTACCGATCTGATTGACCAGGTAGCAGGGCATATCGCCGACAAAGGTATCCAGGCATGGTTTGATTTGGTGCCTGAAGATTTACTGGGTAGCGAGGCTTCACAGTATGACAAAGTCACGGATGTTCTGGATGTTTGGTTCGATTCGGGCACATCATGGATGCACGTTTTGCAACAGGACAATAACCTGACCTACCCGGCGGATATTTATCTGGAAGGGTCGGACCAGCATCGCGGATGGTTTCATTCATCTATTTTGACAAGTGTTGCTATCAACCGACATGCACCTTACCGGCAGGTGCTTACACATGGTTTTACTGTTGACCAGCAAGGACGCAAAATGTCCAAATCACTGGGCAATATTATCGCGCCGCAGAAGCTGTTAAAAACACTTGGTGCCGATATAGTCCGTCTGTGGGTGTGCTCAACTGACTATCGCGGTGAAATGACGGTATCTAACGAGATACTGGATCGAATGGCGGACGCTTATCGGCGTATTCGCAACACCGCACGCTACCTACTCAGCGCTATCAGTGATTTTGATCCTGACAAGCATGCGGTGGCGCCGGAGAATATGCTGGCACTGGACCGTTGGGCTGTTGACTGTGCACTACGCACGCAAACAACTGTGCACGAAGCGTACGACGCGTATCAATTTCATACTGTGTATCAGACTATCCATCATTTCTGTTCAATTGACATGTCTAGTTTTTATCTGGACATCATTAAGGATCGTCAATACACGATGGCCGCCGACAGCCATGGCAGACGATCAGCGCAAACGGCTATGTACCTTATTACCGATGCCATGGTGCGCTGGATAGCGCCCGTATTGAGTTTTACCGCCGATGAAATCTGGCAACATTTACGCGAGCATACAGATGCTGAACGCGCCAGACGCGCACCCACGGTGTTTACACAAACCTATCTGGACACACTGCCTGCGCTGGATGCTGATGCACGGATCTCGGCAAGTGACTGGCAGCTCATCTCGGACGTACGCGATGCCGTGTCGAAATCACTGGAGACACTGCGCAGTGCCGGCGACATTGGTGGTGCGCTGGAAGCTTCAGTAACCATCTATGCCGCCGAAGGTGTTTCTAGCGTGATAGAAAAGCTGGGCGATGAACTGTGTTTTGTTTTGATGACCTCGACGGCGGATGTTCAAGCACTGTCTGCCAAACCTGCCGCACTCGAGAAATCAACTACCGGTGGTCATGAATTTGCCGTTGCCGCTGATAAGGCCGTCGGTAACAAATGTGTACGTTGTTGGCATCTTCGTGTAGACGTTGGCAAGCACGCAGAACACACAGAAGTATGTGAACGTTGCATTAGTAACGTATTCGGTAATGGCGAACAAAGAGCGATCGCATAATCTCATGCCACATTTATTACGCTATAGCATTGTCGTGGTTATCGTGATTTTGGACCAGATCACCAAAATCTGGGCTGACAAGTCGCTGGAGATGTATCAGCAATTTCCAGTGACCAGTTTTTTTAATATCACCAGAGCCTATAACTACGGCGCAGCATTTAGTTTTCTGGACAATGAAGGTGGCTGGCAGCGCTGGTTTTTTACCGCTATTAGTCTGGTTGTGAGTATTGTATTGTGCGTTTGGTTGTTCCGGATGACGCGAGCCGAGCGCTGGTTGAGCCTGTCAATCGCGTTAATACTCGGTGGTGCTGTCGGCAATCTTATTGACCGACTCTGGTACGGATACGTGGTGGACTTTATACAGGTGTACTGGGGAAACAGTTATTTCCCGTCGTTCAATGTCGCCGATGCTGCCATTTCATGTGGCGCCGTGCTGCTGCTGGGGCTAACTTTGTTTGAAAAAAACGACGAAACCACCGAAAAAACACCCACTGACAAGCCTTGAGAATTCGATAAACATGCAAATACTACTCGCTAATCCACGTGGTTTTTGCGCCGGGGTGGACCGTGCCATTGAGATTGTCGAGCGGGCGATCGAAATTCACGGTGCTCCTATCTATGTTCGTCATGAAGTTGTGCACAACAAATATGTTGTAGACGGATTGCGTGAAAAAGGCGCGGTATTTGTCGAAGAGTTAGATGAGGTGCCAGACGATGCAACGGTTATTTTCAGCGCACACGGTGTGTCGCATGCAGTCGAGAGCGCTGCCAGTCAACGCGGCCTACAAGTTTTCGATGCAACCTGCCCGTTGGTGACCAAGGTTCATCTGGAAGTAGTGAAGTACGCAAAACTTGGGAAAGAGGTGATTTTGATCGGCCATGCAGGACACCCAGAAGTGGAAGGTACTATGGGACGTTACGACACCAGCAACGGGGGAAGAATTATTCTTGTCGAATCACCTGCGGATGTAAAAACGCTGGAAATCAGTAATCCTGCCGAACTTGCATTTGTTTCGCAAACCACCCTGTCAGTGGACGATACACAAGAGATTATTGATGCATTACGCCAACGTTTCCCCAGCATAGCGGCACCAAACCGAGACGATATTTGTTATGCAACACAGAACCGCCAGGACGCTGTCAAAAAACTGTGTGAGCAAGTCGATCTACTACTGGTTGTTGGCGCAAGCAACAGCTCGAATTCAAACCGCCTGGCTGAACTTGGCGAACGTGCGGGCGTGGAATCGCGACTGATTACACGCGCAGTTGATATCGATGATGCTTGGTTGATTGGTAAAAATAAAGTGGGTGTCACCGCCGGCGCTTCAGCGCCAGAAGTGCTGGTCAATGAGGTAGTACAACGGCTACGTGACGCAGGCGGCAAAACAGTGGTTGAATATGAAGGCATTCGGGAGACGGTCACTTTTTCTATTCCCAAGCGCTTACGTCGGATGGACATTAACCCGCACTAGTACGTCGTGCGATTAATCCTGTCACCGCACTGGGGTAGCTAAAGACCCTTGGATTGATTCTCACTACCGGGTATTACGCGACTGTCTGGTCCTGTCAGCTCAAAGTCTAGGATATTCATCAGTCCAGCGTAGTACATAACCTGATTCCGGGTTATGGTCGGGGATGCAAAGTCGTCCACACCTGAAAGTTTGCGACGCAGTTTAATCATGGACTGATCCAGATAGCCTGGCGAGGTTCCTAGCTCCGCTGCGATCTCTGATGTTTTTCGACCGCTGATCAGTCCCGTGACATAACGCCGTTGAGTCGTATTGAATGTATTCAACAGTGGCCTGACAAATTTGTCTCTGTAGCCTCTGTTGGCTATCACCAGATTGTGAAACAGGCGGGTTCTGATCTCAACCAGTGGATACTGTTCAGTCCTGAGTCGATTAAAAATCTTATCTTCGTTACTGATAAAACTGGCGCCAGCGATACCTCGGGCATCTGACATCAGAGGAATGGTCATACCATTCTGAATGCCATACGAGCGCGATTCGTCAATGACTTTGCGACTGTTGTCATCCTGCTGTTTGTAGCTCTCGCAAACCTGCCCCCACCAATCAATGGGGTCCTGTACACCATCAACCAACGCCTTTATTAATGGATCAAATTGATCGAAGCCAGCATCAACGTAGTGTGACCGAAACTCTGGAGCAAAGCCCTCGGACACATGGAAGACGGGTTTGACACTAAAATTAGAATTAATGACGGGCGTGGGGATGTAGGTGTACAGCACCCCGTCAAATCCAAGATTGAATACTTCATTCTGGAAAGCATCAAAGGCGGTATCGAAATTCTCAGCCTGATACAGCGCCTCTACATAATCACACAGCTTGGTTTGCATTGATCCTTTGCATTATCCCGTAACAACTAGCAACGTCGGTCATTAGGCCGAAGAACGATGTTACGTGTGAATTTGCCTGCTGACAATGCGCGGAAGGTATTTCGGACAATAAGGCACGTGAATGCATTATATTGCCGCAATTCTACTATACTCCACTACCTGTTGAGGCTTATGCGTGCCGACAAAAAAAGGCGTACCCGCAATCGAATACGCCTTTTCACCAATCACACAACTGCTGAGATCAGCGGGTTTACTAAGAATTCCGTTTAGCCTGCTTTGAGCAACGCCTGAACCGTGACCAATCTGCTGGTTGCCGCCTTGACGATATCCACAGGGGATGTCAGGTCGATGCCTGATTGTTGTAAACGCCTGGCCAGCAGCAGATTATTTGCACTGGGAATAGAGCTGTGTTCTGAATCTGGCATCTCAGACTGAATAATGAGCAACGCGGCAGTGACAAGATCTGTGTAGGTGATCTCGCCATTATGGTTCCGATACCAGTCACGAGCTGTGCTACAAGCGTCAACAAATTCATGCGGGAAACCCCACTCAGACATTAACCAACTACTAACGATAACCCGCAGATTTTCTATAACTGACGCGAGTTGCTGTTCGTCGTTGAACCTCTCCGCGTGTTTGTTAGCGTAGGTCAGAGTCAGTAGCTCGCCAATGTCGGCAGTCAATGCAACCAGCATTGCCATTTCAGGCTTTAAGTCGGGTAATTCCTTAGCCAGCACCTGCACGATAGCCGACGACAGCGCGGTACGTTGGATAAATCGCTTCAACCTACGCTCAATGATAATGCTAGCTGGCACCATCGTGTTGCGCTGCAGAAGATCAGTGATGTTACGCTGTGTTTCCTCCACACCTAAACGCGTTATGGCACCCCGAATACTGGAGGTAGGTTCTGTTGTACCGACATCCACACGATTCGCAGACTTTACAATATGAACAGCCAGACCAGGGTCACACTGAATGACATCTGCCAGTTCTGGAATACCCGCCACGCTACTCAAAGAGGCCATTATTTTTGCCGCCGACTCTGAAGAGCTAGCTAGCATAGCTGTATTGCTCTGCATGGCATCAATGATGTCATCAAAGACTAAATTATCCAACTCACCAATCTGCACATCCATAACGCTGATGGCATTCTTCTGCTGTTCTTTGAGCAGAATATCCATCTGCTCACGACCGAATTTGACGATCTTAGCAACCGTGCTGGTACGAACACTCTGGTACGCACCTTTATCGACAAAAAGCGGTTGCAGTGCTTCTGGCGTTCGTGCAGTGATCACACCGACCTCATCCTTGCCCGAGTAAAGCGTCAGTGAACCTTCAACCAGGTACATCAGCCACCTGTGTGAGTTTTCGGGTTTAATTTGATCGTTACGTTGAACGTGTACTACCGAAGCAGTCTTACAGATCGCCACCCGGTTAATCGCATTGAGCTCATTGACCGGTGAAACGGCGCCAGCCGCAGCCAGCACCAGTGTACTGTTCTCATCAGCCTTTGCGGCTGTTGGGTTTGAATCGCTCTTGAAAACCATATTAACTGTATCTTCCGGTTAACCTTCCAGCATTAATTGCTGCTTGGTTGAGGCTCCTGTCTAACCAGTGTGTCGGCCATCACATGGAAAAGTTGAACGGGTCGCAGCCTGTGCAACCCGTCATGGCACGTTATCAATCAGTACTGGTGCAATCCAACGCCTGGCCATAAGGGCTGACATAGTTCGCTGGAATCTCATCAGTTGTATTTCGCTCAGAACCCGGTAACGGCAGCGTTGTCTTGAAAGAGGTATCCGCCTCAGCCCCCAATGCTTCTGCACGTGCTGTTATCTCTACGTAGGCCCATTGTGAATTACTGGCCGGATACAACATCTCAAAAAAGCCAGAACCATTTTTGTCAGTCGATATAGAATCGCCTTCAATAGTGGCGAACTCACCACCATCCACGCCAACCAACGATGCCGGATCTTGAGGATCCAGAGAACCATTGTCATTGACATCCTCTCCCACATCAAGAAAGCGATTACCGTTAGTATCTTCGGTATTACAGGTTACCGACAATGCATGACGCTCCCAATGATCCGCACTCCAGTCATTAATTGTGGCTGAATTTGGGAAGCCTTCTTCGTTCACCAACACCATGCTGCCTTTCGAATACTCGATAGGGCGAATAGACAACTTTACTGTTGCATCCTCCAAAGGTGATCCACTGCCATCGGCGACTTGCACGATAAACGGCAGTGCATATTGGGTACCCAAAGGCTTGATGTTGATCTCATTGGACGTTCCCAAAGTAACATTGAGTACACGTTTTACAACAGTAAGCTGTTGCACATCGATTAATGATGTACCTTTTACACTTGCCTGAATTTCAATATCGTTCAGATCAGTTGCATTGTCACCAGCGGTAAAGGTCACGCTAGCAACACCTGCACTATTACTTTTCGCAGAAGCAGGATTCAGCTGACCTCCTTTGAGATCGGCACTGGTAAAATCCACCACCTTGTTCTTGACCGGGTTACCGTTAAGGTCGGTCACCGTCGCCAGAATGGTGCTGGTCTCGTTAGTGTGTACACGCGATGATGATGCATCGATAGCGATTCTATGTGCGTTAATAGCCACAAACTCTACATCGATACTCGTTTTTGGAGTGCCGTTAGGTCCTTCAACGGTGATTGTCGCTGGGCCTGCACTGTTAGAACGCAGGATGACCGGAGCTTCACCCGCCAAGTTAGATCGCACCGTAGAGAAGCCGACAATTTCAC
>CALKXZ010000093.1 GCA_938003775.1 uncultured Granulosicoccus sp.
CTGGTCCATTAGACTGCGCAAGACCTACGGGCAGGTCTGAGAAAAATGACCATTGTTGCTTGTTAATCCTCTCACCGGCAATATCCATAGTTTTCGCAAGAGCTTGACGCAATCCATCGGTAGCGAGTGTTATACGCGTCGTGTCCATGTTGCCATGCGAACGAATTCTTTGCTGATGCGTATCGACAATAGGATTATCCGTAACAGCGTTAAGCTCCTCATCCCAAATGCGCAGTGCCCGCTGCAACATTTCTTGTAGAGTACCGTGTATTTGAGGTGCACACCGGAAACTGAGTGGGTCCTGTATTTTTCTCGACACCCCAGGGTGCCACAGTGACGAGCCATGCAAGTGGTTTCGCAGGTCAGAGCTCATAGTGTTCTGTCCTTTTCTGCTATGAGTGTTGTCAATCGATGGATCAATCATATCCAGATTACACCGAAACGCCTCCAAGGCCATTGCCAACGACAAATTGGTACGATCAACCAACAGTTGTGTATTAATCAAAACATCCGCACCAATTGCCAATGTTACGGCGTTGCTGTTTATCATCGATAGCGCTTCCTTCGCTCCTGGAACTTGAAATGTCTGTGCAGATGGCTGGCTAAAAAGATAATTTGCTAATTGCGACAGCGGTACTAAATCAGATGCACCAACACTGCCCACTGCATTCACTGGGGGCATCTCGTGGCTATTGATACGTTCTACTAACATTGTCAGCAGTTTCTCGGAAACACCCGAGTAACCTTTGGTGAATCCGTTAGCCAAAATTATCAAAATAGCGCGTACTCGTATTGCTGATAATCGCGGACCAGTGGCGTGAGTGGCATGAGCCTTAACCAATTGCCGGTTGAACTTGGACAGTTGATCAGTATCTAAAATAAAGTCCTTTTGTGAACCCACGCCGGTTGTGATGCCATAGGCAGGCAGGCCGCGAGCAACCCACTGCTCGACTACTTTGCGACTTGCCCTAACGCGATCCCAAGTGACATCGTTTACAGCAACCTTCGCTTTTAGCGTTGCTGCCTGAACCAGTTGCTGGCAATTGAGCGAGTGTCCATCCAGATTTAGCAACATGTACTGCTGCTCATAAATCGTGTTTACGCAATACTTCCATGGACCGTTCAGCGCGTCTTTTTAATAGTTCGTAGTCTTGCGTAGTTGATCGCCACAAACCTTGCAATTCCAGCGTTAATTTATCAGTATTCGCTAATGCCGCAATTGCACTTTCAGTTGCATTGGTGAGTTCGGATATTTTGTTGGTAGCGGCAGTAATATACGGAAGCCCAGGTGTAGGCGATGTGCTTGTCAATTGACGAAGCATTTTGGTTTTAGGTTCATAGCGCTTTAATAGCCGCCAGCTCATTGCATCAATGGCAGCAATGTCACACTCACCCGATGCAATTGCCTCTACTGAATTGGCATGCGAGCCTGTTCTAACACATTGAGTAAATAATCGTCGATTACCCAAAGACTCATGAATGGCAAACATCATGGCGTGACAGCCCGATTGACTATCTGTTGAGTTGAACGCAAATGTTGCTGTTGAGAATTCTCTCAGATCGGTCCGAGGGTCGTCTTGTTGTACTACGATGACACTGTTGTACCAACCCGGTTTATGCTTAATGAGGCCATAATCAGGTGTACCAATCAATGATACGTTGTTCTGCAACACAGTGATGTAGGGGTATCCGCAAGTTTGGCTGAACAACAAGTTGGGGTCTTGCCAGATGGCGTACGGATCTTTTTTTAGTGCCCAGGACAATGTTGGTGTGTGTGGGTAAGTCGTGTGTGTAGAACGTTGAAGTTCTGTGACTATGTTCGCCCAAAGTCTATTAGACGCCGCTCGCAGTTGTGGAAAATCGTACATTGGCATTGATGCGTGTAGCACGTTGCTTCAAGCCTTCTGTGAGCTTTTAGATGTCTCTTGCGCAGCGGTTGACTGCCATAGCGGGTGAGCGACTGGGTCTTTAGAGCTGAAAAAATATAGTGAAAAAACCTGCAAATAGTTTCTATACACATATCCACCGTTCTGATTTATATATGCCTGTTGCCTGGTGTCATAAAGTGAAGGTAATCGATACCAAGGAGCTTTTGGGAACATGTGGTGAACATAGTGAAAATTGTTATTAAGAAAAAGCCAAGACAATATGCCTCTGTCCTCAATGATAACGGTTCGACCTTGCACCTTTTCATTGGCTTGATGTTCTAAAAATGTCCGTACCTTCAACACTGATAAAGCACAGTATGCTGATAGTAGATAGAGCCAGATACTTATTGCTTCTGATGCAATGATCAGAAGAAGTAGCGGTATTAGTCCTGCCATGTGTAGTAAGTACGCTACCAAGACACTGCGATTGCCGGTGAGCAATTTGCGAAGGTCTGACCTGTAAAAGTGTACAAGACCAATAACAGGACCAAGTACTAAGCGCCCAGCAAGCGTATTGTTAGTGCTTAACAAAAACTGGCAAACGCGTGGGCACTTATTCCAGACCGCTGGGTCCAGATAATTGGTTTCAGGATCGTCGTAAGGGTCGGTGAGTGTTTCATCGATATGGTGTTGAAGATGGGTGTCTCTGAACCGCTGGAACGGAATGAATAGTCCGAACGGTACACTGACCAATAATTCATTCAACCATTGCTTTTTGAATGGATGTCCGTGCAAAACCTCATGCTGCAATGATGAATGCAAAGTGAGTAATAGCACCAAAACCAGCACGGAGATGACATTTGACGCTATCAGGTTAGACACCAGAATGACAAGGATGCCAAGTGAACAAACCCCTATTAAAACAGCAGTAAGCCATTCAGCGGATTTAAATCGGACGCAGGAACCTAGCTGATAATAAGCGTCTTGTAGCCAGCGCTGTCGCGGCTTGGTATTAGTGTTCAATTCGATCTTTTTGAGTCTTTTTTAATGTTGGAGCACCTTATCAACCACATTATCTTTTGAAAAACGACTAATTCTTGTTGTAAAGATAGATTTTCTTGTGTATTTTGCTCCATCATATGTCTCCGTCATTAAAAGGGTTACAAGCGTTTGAAGCCGCGGCGCGCACCGGTAGTTTCGTAGCGGCAGCGCAGGAACTTTCTGTGACGCCTGCGGCCATTAGCCAGCTTGTGCGTACACTTGAAGAGCAAGTAGGCCGAAAATTGTTCTCGCGAAACAATCGCCGTATTTGTCCCAGTGGGGCCGGTTTGGAGATTCTGCCGCAGTTACATTCTGCGTTTGAGCAGATCGGATCTGTCACTGGCCAGCTCACCGGCCAGGTTCCACGATCCCGTTTAATTATCTCCGCGCCACAATCGATAACTGCTGGCTGGTTGTGCTCAACCATAGCGAGCTTTGTAGAGCAGCAAGGAGCGCTGGAAATATCGGTGCGGGCAGAGGAAGATCCGGTGGAGTTTGACCGTGAACTAATAGACTTTCGAATGTCGTACGGTCATTTTCAGTACCGCGGCTATGACACGAGAGAATTGTGTTTCGATTCTGTGTATGCCGTTTGCTCACCGGAATTCGCGTGCAAATACCCGAAGTTGACTAATCCAGAGAGCCTCTTAACCGTTCCGCTGATCCACACAGATTGGGGACCAGCAGCTGCAACGTATCCCACTTGGCGGAGCTGGTTCGACAGTATTGGTGTTAATTCAGAACACCACTGTAGCGATTCATCTTTACTGGCGAATACGTCTAAGTCTGCTATTGATCTAGCGGTAAGTGGTCTCGGTATTGCCCTAGTGCAAGGGTTGCTCTGCGCCAAATACCTTGCGGGTAATCAGTTGGTGATTCCTAACGCCCAGTCCTTGCCACTCAACCAACCGTACTGCATCACGAGACCAGAACAAAGTCACTTACGTGCAATGGTTAGCGCTTTTGATGAATGGTTTGTCCGTGAGTGTAAAAAATCAGTTGAGTGCGCGAGTGTTGCGTGTGAGAGTGTCAATAACGACGGTATTATTTGAAATTCGACAAGCAACGCTACAACGCTGATAGTTTTTGAACCTACGCCCTATGAGTAAATGAAGCTGGGTTGTGAGACTACTCAGATAATTCCCGCCTCCAAGCTTGCAGCCATGGTCAAACCAAGATCCTCACATTGAGTAATAAAATCTTCCTTGAATTCCCCTTTACATAGTAAAGGCTCCTGGACTAATCGCCAGCGTAGTCCCGTAGTGATGCTCTCTATTGCCCGTCTTGTGCCTGTGCCATCAAGACCAGCACGAACATAAAAGGTGAACGGTAGACCCTGGGTATGATCTAGGCACTCATAGTAGCAACGATCAAAAACATCTTTAATCAACCCTGCCATGTATCCGAGGTTTTCGGTGGTGCCAATAATTAGTGCCTGAGCGGATTTGATGTCATCAGGGCATGTGTCTAAGGGTGAAAGACACTTAACGTCTACATGAGAAACCTCTTGATTACTGGCTCCTTCCATTACCGCCGCGAGCATCCGTTTCGTATTCACAGACGGTGTATTAGAGATTACTATCAGCCGTTTCCTGCTAGCCATCTTTATCAAGATTCCTCATGATTTATTACAGGGAGTTTCCAAGCCGAGTAAATAGTACACCTCTTGTAGCCATGAGGTTCGTATAGGGTATCGTCAATGGCTGAAATGATAAGGAGTGTTGTTTGACAGAGTGTGGACGAAAATAATTGCGAAAATGTGTATGAAAGTTTTTTCCCTACTGGCTGCTTCAGCCATTATAGCGATGAGCAGTACCCAAGCGATGGCAGGAGGCTACTGTGGATCGGGTCTTATCACTCATATAAAGGAAGGCTTTTGGAACGAAGAGGGTTTTGTTATCCATATTGACGATTCAATTTCGGTGCCCACACTGGGAACGATGCACAAGACAGACTACGTCAGGTTCCCCATTACGCTAAATGCCGATCGCTACAGAGGAATTAAGGCATTGGCCTATATGGCCTTTTCATCAGGCCACTATGTCACAGCGTATTCTTCAGGGGCAACGTGTGCTGAAGAAATCGCCAGTACCATATACTCAAGGTATTACTTACGATGCTGACGGTAATACTGTTGGGCGTACTGATGTGACTGATCATGGACGAGGTGACCATGACAACCCACACTGGCATCCTTGGGATCCCGATAAACCGGTACCTTACGACTCGGAGAATCCAGGAGACTTTGGTCCCAATGAGACGATGCCCGAAAGTTCTGGAGGTTAATTTTGAATACAAAAGACATGAACAGCTGGACCTGGCGACCAACAAGCGAGGAGGCATTTCGGGAGATATTTGAGGATGAGCTCTATGAGCTTAGCCAGATGGAACGTACTATCTTCGAAGAGTACCGAGTTAAAACGTTTGCTGGGATAATAAGACGATCTGAAATTGCGGGTGACGAGCAGGTTTTTGTAGTGGCAAGACATCTAAATTGGGTGATTTACTATGATGATGTCGAGGACGGATTCAACCTAGCCCAACTGGATAGTCAGGGACGATTATCTGAGCCAGGCGGAGGACAATGGAGTCTAGGCGGAGCCCTAGAGGGGCAGATTAACATCGCTAAAAATTGATCCCGCGTTCGATACACCCCTTGGGTTTGCACTCGTTTGGCTTCCCTGCAGATTTTACTGCAGGAATGAAGAGAAATGGAAAAGTAAAAATTGTGGACGGCAATTCTCGTGCATACGAACTAATAGATCGTGCTAATGACTCCTCTAGCTCTATAAACCCTAATACAACTGTGCCGGTAGAAAGCTACGATTCAGTAGGTGGAATCGGCTGGGACTGGATTGGGTGGTGAGATTAGCTTACGTGACTGACTATAAAAAGTTGTTGTATAAAATACTGCAATATTTTTTGCTAGAGATTCGTTCGTCGATCGAAGAGGAATCTCCGAAAAAGAAAATTTATGCCTTATCTAGACTTGTCCATTATCTTCCTATGGTGCTCTTGAACGGGGGTGGAAAATCTAGTCCTGATTACGAGGAGATATACTATGGACTTCTATCGCGGGCAGAAATTCTCGGCGTTGGGTGTTGGATTAAATCCAATTCCGAGTAAAAACTTTGTAGTATTTGATTTGGTTCAAGTTGCCATAGTTCCGGAATCGTAAAACGATCACAGGGGTGTGTTCTCCCCTAGAATGAACCCCAGCCACTAACCGCACAGGCCAATAGACACAGATGAAAGCCCTGCAACGTCTACTCGTTTCGATCATGGCACTAACCAGTGTATTGCTGGCCGGTGTTGTATCGAACACACATGCAGCAACAGCGCTGGAATCTGGCCGGTACGTGATTTTCTATCACCATGATCTATTGGGTTCGCCAACGGTTGTGACCGATCACAATGGGAACACGCTGTGGCATGAGCACAGTGATCCGTACGGTAAGTCTCGACTAAGAGTGACTGAGACAGGAGAGGAGTTCAATCATGACCGGGTAGAATCGCGCAAGGGTTATACCGGTCACTTGAAGGATGAAGGGTCGAACCTGGTGTACATGAAGGCGCGTTTTTATGATCCGCAGATAGGGCGGTTTTATTCCAATGATCCTGTTGGGTTTACTGCAGATAAACCGATGATGTTCAATCGGTACTCTTACGTTAGCAACAATCCGTACCGGTACATTGACCCGGACGGTAAAAATCTAGAAGCTGCGATTGGGGGTTTTTTTAGTGAGAGCTGGGAATGGATTACAGGTCAGGGTGACGGTGAAGCTAACTATGGAAACCTAGGTGGTGCTATAGTCGATGGGTATAATGGAGAAGGAGAAGGCTTCTGGAGTGCGCTAGGGGACGATGCATTAACCCTTGTTGGTGGTGGTGTCGTTGGAAGTGCTGCTAAGTTTGCGAAAAGATTATTGGCTTCGCGTAAAGCGGGTGCAGCAGCAGGCAGGGTT
>CALKXZ010000094.1 GCA_938003775.1 uncultured Granulosicoccus sp.
GTCGGAGGCCCTTGTCAAAGACAAGCTGTCCGCCTCGATTTCTACTAGCTTCCAAGGTTTCTCCAGATCGTTTCCTTGGTTCTATTCGAGACTCTAGTGTTTCCAGTCAGGCAAGAAAGATTGCTCTGGATAAGAGAACCGTAGAATGATTACGGTACCGAGAATGAATAGATGTGCGCTCATAATTTAACGGCTGGACTGGGCTTCATTCAATGTGTTTTCTACAAACCCGCCTAACCAGCTGGCAAAAAGCCCACTGTTCCAGAATCCACTATGTCCATCAATGATTTCTGGTGTTGTCTTGGCAACTATAAACGGGTTGGAAGGTTGCCTTGGCCTGATATTTCGTTTGGTGCCCGATGTGGCTTGTGGTGACGGCAGGCGTTCTAAACAAATATCGGCTACACAGAAATTATCGTACCAGGCGGTAGATTCATCCCCTATAATATTACCGTGTTCGCGACGCTCCAGTCGATGGGTTATGTATTCCGGATACTCTCCGATCGCTGTGCGATGTTCTCGGTCAACTTTAAATCGCAAGATATGCCCTATCGGATACGCATGCTTTGTAACGCTGTCGTTATTAGCACTGATCGTTAACATGATCGGGTTCTGTTTCGGAGAAAACTGTGTGCGTGCATTTCTGAGTGAATCAATTGCCGTGTAGTTACCAGCGGACAAGGCCGGGTTCAGCAACATGACCAGGTCGCCCGGTCCATCAACGATGTCATAAGTTCCTTCGTCAAGATCTGGCGCCGCCAGTTGAGTCTGGTACAGCGCAACCTGTGATGTCGCATTAAACAGAATACGTGCACCGAGGCTGTAGCCCATCATAATAAAGACGTCGTTACTGCCTTTTGCCTTGCGCTTGTTCAAGATACTTTCAATATTGCCAATCAGTTTGCCTACGATGGCCGACTGACTAACACGATCGGCAACGGTTGTTCGTGAGAAGAAGGTCAGGTTTTGTAAGCCAGCAAAGTCCATAGAAAGGCCGGGCCATGCGACGAAGATGCCCATTACCTGATTGTTCTGACTCCGGGTCTGCTGCTCCAGTGCGATGCGGTCAACTACGTCTTTGAACCTTTTGCGTTCACTGTCTTCAGGGTCTGCGTTGTGCTTCCAACCATGAATATGCATGAGAATAATCTTTGATCGATCATCCTTGATGCCATCATTATTGATCTGCCGCATCAATGCATCCCACTGACACCGGTCAACCAGAGCGCCTTGTGCGGTCAGATGAATATCCCTGAATGCCAGTGGCTCAAGTGCCTTCATAAGCTCGGGATCGCTCGCAGAGTCTGCTGTGCATTCATATTGATTGCTATCGCGCGTGGGGTCGCGATACGGTGAACAGGCGCTCACCAGTGCACATAGAAGAATCAGTAGGTACGATGCTCTCACATCGGTCTCCATTCAGGTCAAAAGTTCAGGGCAGATTTGATGATGACTGAATTCGTGATGTCGACAAAAAATGCGGATATCAGCGGCAGGATAATAAAGGCAAGTGGAGCAGGCCCATGCGTTTTAGTAACGGCTGTCATGTTAGCAATCGCCGTTGGTGTGGCACCAAGGGCGAATCCGCCAAACCCTGCGCTGAGTACCGCTGCCTGATAGTCCTTTCCCATAAGCCGAAACAAAACGAAAATTATAAATAAGAACGCAGCGACGGTTTGCAGTGCCAGGATGAAAAACAGCGGACCTGCAAGTTCAGCGATAGTCCATAGCTGCATACTCATCAGGGACATACTGAGAAATATGCCCAATGAGAAGTCCGAAAGAACCGCGAGGGCTTGAGTGCGGGCTGGCCACGTTATTTTTGGAAATACATGCGGCACGGTATTGGACAATACTATGGCCGCCATCAAGCAAGTCACAAACAGTGGCAATTTTATGCCATATGTTTGCAGGGTCGTGAATCCCAGATAACCGAGTGTAATCGCTATATGCAGTGCCAGCATGACTGACATCAGGTCGAGATGGTCTATTGTCTCGCTACGCTCTTTTTCATAAGCAATGCCCATCACTGAATCATCACTGCTGCTTTTAAGATTGTGCTTACCGATAAGAAATTTTGCAATCGGCCCTCCTATCAGGCTCGCTAAAACCAATCCCAATGTGGCGGCCGCCACGCCGATTTCGAGTGCGTTGTCGATACCAATTGCGGCAAATTCCGGTGCCCAGGCAATAGCCGTACCATGACCACCGATCAATGATGCCGAGCCAGCTAGTACGCCGACCTGTGGAGCTAAGCCTAACAATGACGCCCCGAGAATACCCACGCCGTTTTGGATTACTATGAACCCAAGGGTTAGCACGAGCATCAAAACCAGCGGGCGCCCACCTTTTAACAAATCCGAAATGCGGGCATTGAGTCCGATTGCGGTGAAGAAATACACCAATAGCGTATCGCGGATAGCCAGTTCGAAATCTATCGCCAAACCGCTGATGAGATAGACGCCATAAAAAAGGCCCGCTGCCAGCAGCCCGCCAGTGACGGATTCAGGTACATTGAATTCGCGCAATACTGAGAATTTTCGATTGATACTTCTGCCGACAAAATAGACAATAATGCCAAGCGTGAATGCAAAGAATGCGGGGACCGTAATCATGGCTGGTGGTGACAGTATCCAGAATGTTTAATGCTGTGAATGATTCGAATCATGAGATTAACGCAATAAATCAGTACATAATAACGGGTGAATCGCTTATTATCGTATCAGTGAAAAATATTTTCTTGTGCCGCAGCTTAGTCAGGTTATCGACAGAATTTACAGACGACCATTGCTGGGCGAGGCTCAGTTTCGGTTGAAACACGCAATGACTGTATCGTTATCTTGCGCGGACTTTTTGAGCAAACGTACTTGACAGACATATTTGAAAGACGTACCTGACAGACGTACCTGACAGACGTATCTGACAGACGTACCTGACAGACGTACCTGACAGACGTAACTGAAAAAACGTATTCGAGAACTCGTATGAAAACAACACTATCCTGCGTGCAGTCGACGGCATCACCTGGATGATTGATTGGATTTATACCGTACAAGATTTCCCACAACCGCTATCTGTCAATAAGCTGTTCCACTATAACTTGTGCCAATTCTAATAGAGCGCTGGAAGTTAAAACCAATGAATTCACATGATCAGTATCAACGGTCTTTATTGCTTGTTACTTGTTTTTTAGTGGTGTGTACCACGCTAGCGGGCTGTGATCAGACTGTTGAAACGCAGGCGGAACCGGTTATTCGCCCTGCAAAGCTGATTGAGGTAACGGTGGGCAGTAACGAGAGGAATGTAAGTTTTCCAGCGATCATCGAAGCCAGTGCCAGTTCAGAGCTCACGTTTGAGGTCGGCGGCACCTTGAACGAATTGTTGGTAACCGAGGGTCAAGCCGTGCAGCAGAACGATGTGGTAGCACGACTTGATCAGCGAAGTTATCAGAATGAGCTATCTGCCGCACAGACACAATATGATGCTGCACAAACTGAATATGCACGTGCCAAGCGACTGCTGGATGAAAAGGCAATTGCACGATCGGTCTTCGAGCAACGTCGCACGCAGCGGAATGTGGCTCGCAACACGCTGGACAACGCGCGCAAGGCGTTCGAGGATACGGAATTGCGTGCACCGTTCGCTGGAGTCATCGCCGTCATAGAAACAGAACAATTTCAGAACATCAGTCCAGGCACAGCAATCATGCTGTTGCAATCCACTGGTGCCGCTGAAGCCGTCGTACAAATACCTGCGCGGCTTGTACTCAACTCAGCCAACATAGTGCCTCTGGAAACCTTCGTCATCATGGATACCGCGTCTGATGTCTCCATACCAGGCACTGTTCTGTCAACGGCAACGCAAGCCGACGAGAGTACCCAGACTTTTGAGGTGAAGTTTGGCTTCAACCCGCCTGAAAATCTGGTGATCCTGCCTGGTATGACCGGTACGGTCACCGGACGTTACCGATTGAGTAATCAGGGCGATGAGAACCTGGTATCTGTGCCACTCGCATCCATTGCATCAGATGGCGATGAACGATTTGTGTGGAAGGTCGATACCGCATCAATGACTGTGTCGCGCCAGAATGTGATTATCGGACAAGGCGTCGGCGAGAATCTAAAAATTATCGATGGACTGTTGGAAGGTGACACCATTGTCGGAGCCGGTATGTCTTATCTGCATGAAGGTATGCAGATACGCGCCTATGAGCAATAGGGGCGTCGTATGAATCTTGCTGAATTTGCGATCAAGAATCGCCTGATCAGTTGTCTGGTGCTGATCGGATCGTTAATCGGTGGCTGGCTGGCTTACCAGAATCTGCCACGTTTTGAAGATCCTGAATTCACAATCCGTGAAGCTCAGGTCATCACCCAGTACCCGGGTGCGTCAGCCGAAGAAGTTGCCACCGAAGTCACCGAGCCGATTGAGTCCGCCTTGCAGCAAATGCAGGAAGTCAAAGAGGTTCGTTCGGTATCTTCTGCTGGCTTGTCACGCATATCAGTCGAGTTCAAGTTCAGCTTCTCACCAAACAAGGAAGCCTTACAGGGCATTTTTACAAAACTTCGCAACAAGGTGGGCGATGCCCAGAGTGTCTTGCCTCAAGGGGCAATGGAAACCATTGTTAATGATGACTTTGGCGATGTGTTCGGCGTTTTTCTGATGCTGACCAGTGAAGGTTATTCACCGAAAGAGACGCTCGACTACGCAAAACAATTGCGCACGGAGCTTTTGTCTGTTGAGGGCGTGGGTAAAGTTGTTATCAATGGTGCGCAGAGCGAAGCGATCTATGTTGAAATATCGCGCGAACGGGCAAATGCTCTTGGAGTCTCTGTTGGGCAAATACTGGAGGATCTGTCTCAGCAGAACTCGGTCGTGTCTGCGGGTGATGTAAAAATATCCGGGCAACGTTTGGTCATAACGCCAACGGGACAGGTTGATTCTGTCAGTGCCATAGAGAACATTGTTGTCTCGACCGCCACCAGCGGCACTCTGGTCTACCTCCGAGATGTTGCGACCGTGACTCGCGAGTACGTCGACCCACCTCAGGCGGTGGTCCGCTACAACGGGAGGCCCACCTTGGGTATCGGTATCGCCAATGTGCTCGGAGGCAACGTATCCAAGATGGGCACTGCGATCAATGCAAAGCTTGCAGAGTCGCTGGAGCGTCGCCCGCTGGGTCTTGAAGTGCAGGAGTACTACCACCAGGGCAAGGTGGTCGATGTCGCGGTGTTCGATTTCGCCAAAAACGTGGTCGCGGCGCTTGCTATCGTACTGGTGACACTGCTGATTTTCATGGGATTAAAATCCGCCGTTATCATCGGCGCTTTGCTGATATTCACAATTGCCGCAACCCTTGCGGTCATGTCAATCGTCGGTCTACCAATGCATCGTATTTCGTTAGGTGCATTGATCATCGCCCTGGGTATGCTGGTCGACAATGCGATCGTCGTGGTTGATGGCATTCTGGTTGGGGTCAAGGCCGGTAGACGCAAACTTGACGTTGCCAAAGAGGTGGTCAGGAAGACGCAGTGGCCGCTACTGGCTGGAACGATCGTTGGCATCCTCGCATTTGCGCCCATCGGGCTCACGCCTGGAAACATGCGTGAATTCGCCGGTCACTTGTTCTGGGTTGTGTTAATTTCCTTAATGTTCAGTTGGTTCTTCGCGCTTACGGCAGTTCCCTTTCTGGCTGATTTAATGTTCAAGGAAGACGCATCAGGTCGTTCGAAAGTTGCCGTTGACGGCCGATTCACTCGAATGTATAAGGAATTTTTACGGGCTGTATTGAAAATACGCTGGCTTGTGGTCGGTGGTGTAGTTGGGTTGTTCGTCTTGAGTATCTGGGGCTTTCAATTCGTTAAATCCGGATTTTTCCCGGCCTCGACATCACCGCAAATTGTGGTCGACTACTGGTTGCCCGAAGGCAGCGCTTTCGAACAGACTGAAAACAATGTGCTTGAAATCGAATCCCATCTGATGGGCCTGGAAGGCATCACGGATGTGCAGACGGTCATCGGCTCGGGTGCCTTACGCTACACACTTGTTTATGGCCCCGAAGCGCCAAATTCTTCGTACGGTCATTTCTTGATCAAGGTAGCTGACTATCAGTTGATTGATAATCTCTTGCCACAAATACAGAATCATCTGGATCAAACGTATCCAGATTCACAAGCCAAGGTTTGGCGCTTCCAATTAGGGCCCGGTGGCGGTTCAAAAATCGAGGCACAGTTTTCCGGACCTGATCCTCTCGTATTGCGACGGTTGGCGAATGAAACAAAGGCTATTCTTGCAGCAGATGGCGAAGCCATATCAATCAAGGATGATTGGCGCCAACAAGTCGCTACCGTGCAGCCCGTGTATGCCGAGACACGCGCACGACGTCTGGGTATTTCACGTGAAGATCTCGCCACAGCGCTATTAACCAACTACAAAGGCAAAACAGTAGGTGCCTACCGCGAGGGCGATACGGCAATACCGATTGTATTGCGTTCGCCGGCTGCGGAGCGACAAGGTGTTGATGGTATTGGATCGATCAGTGTAGTCAGTAGTGTAACTGGCAGAAGCGTGCCGTTGATCGAAGTGGTTGATGGTTTCAAGACAGTATGGCGTGATGCCAACCTCAAACGGGTTGACCGCGTATGGACGATCAAGGCGCAGGCGGATCCAATCCCAACAGTTTTGGCATCAGTCGTGTACGAGCGTGTCAAGCCAAAGATCGAAGCTATCGATCTACCCAGTGGTTATTCATTAAAATGGAAGGGTGAGCAAGGTGATAGCGCAGAAGCGACCGGGGATCTATTTTCAGCCATTCCCATGGGTGTGCTGGCGATGGTGATTGTTGTCATCCTGCTATTCAATGCATTGCGCCAGCCATTAATCATTTGGCTTGTTGTGCCGCTTGCGCTGATTGGTGTTGTGGCAGGCTTGATCGTGACAAATACAGCGCTTGAATTTATGGCAATGTTGGGATTACTGTCCCTGTCGGGCCTGCTGATTAAAAATGCCATCGTTCTGGTGGATCAAATGGATGTTGATATCCGTGAAGGCAAACCTCGACTCGATGCCATCATCGATTCTGGGACCAGTCGTGTTCGACCGGTCATGATGGGTGCCCTGACGACGGTATTAGGTGTATTGCCCTTGCTGACTGATGCGTTTTTCAAATCGATGGCGGTTGTGCTGGTGTTCGGATTAACCTTTGCCACCCTATTGACACTCGTTGTTGTTCCGGCTCTGTATGCAATCTTCTTTCGTGTGAAATCAACAGAGACAGCGCGAGTATGAATTGCGACGCCATCTGTAGGGAAATAACTGTATGAACATGATGCTGTCGAAGTGTTTTGTGAGCGTGGTGTCTGCATCTTTGCTAGTCGCGTGTGCCAGTACTGGGGAAGTTTCCGGCGAGGCAAACACGGCGGGACGTGTCAGTCTCGGCGATTTGAAACTGAGTTGGGAACAGGTACAGGCTGAAGTCGGTGACGTCCAAGTTGGCTGGCTTGCCGCTCTCGGTGACCCGGTGCTGGACACGCTGGTGGCTGAAGCACAGGCCAACAATCGTGACTTGCAAGCCGCTGCAGCAGGTGTTGATCAGGCACGTGCATTAGCCAGGCAAGCGGGCGCTGCGCTGACACCGTCGGTGGGTTTAAGTGCTGGTGCTCAGCGTGGTGGTGCCGTCGAGGGGAGTGCTAGCACAGCAACTTCGCTCGGTGTGCAACTGAGTTGGGAGGCGGATGTCTGGGGTCGGGTACGTTCTGGCGAGCAAGCAGCTGTTGCCAGTTTCGAGGCGGCCGCGGCGGATTATCGATTTACCCAGTATTCCATTGCTGCTGGCGTTGCTCGCGCTTACTTGATGTCGATAGAGGCACAGTTACAGGAAGATCTTACGGGCAAGATTGTCGAGGCAATAACAGAATTGAATCGGATCGTTCAGGTGCAGGAAGAAAATGGCCTGGCATCGCAACAGGATGTGTCGCTGGCAAAGGCCGACCTGGCTACCGCAAACGATCAGATGATCAGTGCAGCGGCCGGTAAGCGTGATGCCTTGCGAGCACTTGAGCTGTTACTCGGTCGTTATCCCGGCGCAGAACTTGACGTCCGAGATAGCTTACCCGCTGTACCAGATGCACCACCAGCCGGAATTCCGTCCGGCATTCTTGAGCGACGCCCAGACCTTGTAGCCGCTGATCGTCGCATCGCTGCGGCGTTTAACAACACTGACGCAACAAAGGCCGCTCGCTTACCGCAAATTGGTTTGAGTGCAAGTCTTGGAGGTGCGTCCAATGACCTGAGTAGCCTTCTGAATCCTGCAAACCTCGCTTGGCAGGCCGCTACCAATTTGGTTGCACCTTTGATTGACGGTGGTCTTGGCAAGGCGCGAGTGGATGCTGCGAACGCCGAACAAGAGCAGGCCATAGCCGCCTATGCTAGTGCCGCACTCAACGCCTTTGGGGAGGTAGAAACGGCACTCGACCAAGGATCTGTACTGGAACAACGGCGTGATGCGTTGACAGAAGCTTATACCGAATCAAAGGAAGCCTTACGCATTGCCGAGGTTTTGTTCAAGGAAGGCGAAAACGATTTACTGTCGGTGCTTCAGGTTCAACAGCGGGTCTATGGTGCCCAGAGCAATCTGTTGTCAGTTGAGCGCAGCCGCTTGTCGCAGTTCGTCGACCTAAACCTTGCGCTGGGTGGTGATTGGCGTGGTGTTTCGCCGTAGTGAGTGCTGACCTGGCTAGCCTCGGCATCAAATGGCAAAAAACGGCTACGGGCAGGGTAACGCCAATTGTCAAAGCGTGTTGATGAATGTCTGTTGTTGACCGCCAAAGGTGGAATCTGTGGTAATCGTGCCGACGCTCATGCGCTGTACTCACCCCTTGAGTCGTTGGTGATGACGCGCGTTGCCAATGGCCGCTAAACAAACGTACACCGACTAATTGCTAACAACCAAGCCAGAGGAACTCAACAATGCCTGACAATGCAACAGTGCTTGTATTCGCCGCGAGCAATAGCACAGCTTCGATCAACAAACTGCTCGCTGTACATGCAGGTAACGTACTGAAGCATACGTTGGCAGCACCGGTAGAGATAGACGTACTTGATCTCAATGACTTTGAGATGCCGATCTACAGCCCGGAACGTGAAAAAGCCCATGGAATCCCTCAGCCAGCTCAGGATTTCTTCGCCCGTATTGGTGCTGCAGACGGGTTGATTATTTCCTACGCCGAACACAATGGTTCTTATACGGCTGCGTACAAGAATATTTTTGATTGGTGCAGTCGCATCAACGCGAAGGTATTTCAGAACAAGCCAATTGTGGCGCTCTCTGCATCCCCTGGACGAAGAGGTGGCGCTACGGTGTTAAAAACGGCGGTAGATGCAGCCGCGTTCTTTGGCGGTGAGGTAAAAGGCAGTTTATCGGTTGGGTTGTTTGAGCAGCACTTCGATAGAGAGACTGATCAACTGTCTGACCCTGAACTTGCGGCCTCTTTGCGTACGGTACTTTTAGCGCTGCAATCAGCGCTCGGTTAATCGATAACCGAAAATTAAACAATACTACGACGCTCGATTAGGGTAAATACTGTCGGTAATATGTCTCCACACACACTGCTAACCGATGCCGTGAAACTAGGTGCCTCATTGCGCAAATACAGCGTGTTGTCATTAATAGTGCATGGAGCATCTCACCCAACTACAACCTTGAAGTTCAGAAAGGTGGTGATTCACTGGAGTCATTGATAACGCCAGCATCTTAGTTCATCGTCGTGCCATTGTTCATAAACAATTTAACGGTCACACAACGCGCACAGTCATAGTGCCTAAACCCTCCACACTCACGTCCATCACATCCCCTTTTGTAACTGGACCCACACCAGCGGGTGTACCCGTTAAGATGACATCGCCCGCAGCAAGCTCGAAAAATTCCGATAAATACGTGATTATCTCAGGCACTTTCCAAATCATTTGATTCAAGTTACCGTCCTGCTTGACAATACCATTGACCTTTAACTGTAGTCTTCCCTGCTCCAGGTAGCCAACACTTTGAACCGCATGCACCGGCCCGACCGGCGCTGATCTTTCAAACGCCTTACCAATTTCCCAGGGGCGGCCCATTTTCTTCTGTATTCCTTGCAGATCGCGCCGCGTCATATCCAGTGATAAAGCGTATCCAAACACGTGAGACAATGATTGCTTTAGCGGAATATTCGTCCCACCAGATCTCAACATGA
The DNA here is from genome assembly GCA_938003775.1 of uncultured Granulosicoccus sp. Classification (GTDB taxonomy): domain Bacteria; phylum Pseudomonadota; class Gammaproteobacteria; order Granulosicoccales; family Granulosicoccaceae; genus Granulosicoccus. The sequence continues at coordinate 10,230 of CALKXZ010000094.1, forward strand.
CAGCCATCTCGATTTCATGATGAACATCTGCTGTTCTGGGCGGGTACGGAAATTCACCGGTAATGTCCAGATTATCTGGGTTTTTTTGAAAGAAAAACGGGGGGTCTCGATCCGGATCATGCCCCATTTCAACCGCATGTGCCGCATAGTTACGCCCAATGCAGTAAACACGGCGTACCGGGAAGGTTTCGCTCATCCCAACAATGGGTAGTGCAGTGATTTTAGGCTGCTGTACAGCAAACACAGTCATGATGGAAAAACCGCGCAAGGTTCATGTGAGATGATTCATTTTGAACCGATAGTTTTATGAACGCAATGATGGTTACGCTGGCTTTGCACTAAAATTCTCTGTGAAGAAACGATACCAGTTCAGCCCCATAATGCCAGCGACTTCCTCATCGTTCATACCCAGTTTACAAAGCCCTGCTTCTAAGTTTCCAAAGTCACGGTTGTCACGAAACCATTCAGGCATAGGAGGAAAGCCAGCCTGACTGGCAGAACCTTCACCGTAATCAATCTCCTTACTCCAGCGGCCGACACGCATCCATTCAACCACGCTATCGGGCTGGTCCTGGCACAAATCAGAACCGATGCCCAAATGTTCAGCCCCATACTGCTCAGCCGTGCGCGCAATCATCTCGCAGAAACTGTCTAAGGTGCAGGCTGATTTGTCCTTCAAGTGATGTGGGTACAGTGAGAATCCAAGCATGCCACCATGTTGTGTCACCGCTTGGATGACCGCATCTTTTTTGTTACGCAGTGCAGGTTGCCATGCGTGTGGGTTGGCATGCGTTATGACAATGGGCCGCTCGGAGATCTCTGCTGCATCAATGGTGGACCGATCAGCTGAATGGCTCATGTCCACAACCAAACCAACACGATTCATCTCCTTGATCACCTGACGCCCCATTCGTGTGATCCCTGTATCTTCAGTTTCATAACACCCCGTGGCAAGCAACGACTGGTTGTTATACGTTAGTTGCATGAACCGGGCACCCAACGTATGAACAATTTCCACCAGTCCGATATCGTCTTCGATAGGACTCGGGTTCTGAAAACCAAAGAATATAGCGGTGCGTCCAGAGTCGCGTGCCTTGTCAATATCAATGGCTGATGATCCTTTCAGGATTAATTCTGGGAAATCTTCGAACCAGCGATTCCAACGCTCAAAATTTAACACGGTCTCACGAAAATTTTCGTGATAAGCGATGGTGACATGAACCGCATCTAGGCCACCTTCGCGCATCTGCCGAAATATTTTCTCTGACCAATTGGCGTACTGCAAGCCGTCGATCCGCATTACCGCAGTACCCCCGCACTGATTAGGTAAAAATGTACGGGCACAATAGACTCAACAAGCCACACCAGTCAAACTCAAATTCAAAAATTTAGCCGTATTATCACGGTCCGATGATACGGCGAGTATGGCCGACTAAAATGTCCAGCTACGCATTAGCGATCAGTGTCGTCTACCTCAGTGGTCACCGCTGAGTACCAGTTCGTTAGTATTTGATATCGCTAGGGCTCACAATGTAATCGCCGAGATGTCTGCCCTATTTCTACGCGGCGGCTGGCATGTCTGCAGTGGCGCAGCGAAAATCAAACTGACAGTATTTAGAGATCAGCAAAGACACTGCAACATGAGCGCCGTGAGCGTGCCAAAATCATCATCGGTTGAGTAATCGCCAGAGGCGGGCTATCCAATAACATAGACTATGAACTTGCCAACGATTCACTCGCCAGACCTCTCTATTGACGCATTATTGTGACGGGAGGTAACACCAGTTGAGCAAAGGTTGGGAAAATGACCCGATTTATCGCAGCCGATGTGGCCACCTAAACCGATGCGTGGGTCTCTAGATTATGCTGTCGCGCAATCAGTGTTGAGTGGTGATGATTGGCGCGCCATCTGTGATGATCATGGTGTGTTCGAATTGCGCTGATAAATTATCGTGGACTCCCACAAGCGTCCATCCATCAGCAGCTTCGATCACCAAACGGCTTTTTGTCGAAAGAAAGGGTTCAATGGTGATTACCATGCCTTTCGTCAAAATGCGCCGGTCTGTCGGGTCAAAACACCCCGAGATATTCTTGGGTGATTCATGAAGTGCTCGACCAATCCCGTGACTACCAAGATTCTCAATAACTCTGAAGCCAAATGTTTTCGCTGTGCGCTGGACCGCAGCGCCAATACTATTAATTGGCTGGCCAGCGCGGGCCTGCCCCATAGCATGCTCCAGCGCCTTTCGGGTCGCGTGGCATAAACGCCTCTTCAGAGCGTTGGCAGGAGGCATAATTTTTGTGCCTCCTGTGTCAGCGAAATAGCCGCCTAATTCAGCCGATACATCAATGCTGATTTCAGAGATGCACCGGTATGTGAAACCAAAGAAGGATTCGAGTTCAGCGGGTTATCCTTTTCTCTTTCTCTCCAGTCTTGGTGTTGGAAGGATCCGCTCTCACTTAAACTGC
>CALKXZ010000095.1 GCA_938003775.1 uncultured Granulosicoccus sp.
ATGCCGTCCAGTTCACCAATAAGCATTGCTGCATGGATTTGTCGGTCGAGTGCAACAATTTTATCAACCAGCGTTTTATCTATTGTTTGTCCGAACTCAAATACGACACAGCGATCACCCGCATATCGGAGGTGCCAGTTAATGTCGTCCGTCATAGCAAGGTGTCGTTATCGTGGATCAAAAGGTAAACACATGTAGGGGATCTTGATCCAGCACCTGAGCCAGCGCGTCAAAGTGAGACTGTGCAAAGTGTGCAAGATCACGATTGATCTGTTGCGATGTGTGCTCAACAACGTCATCGGGTATCAGTTTTAGTGGCTGTCCACACTGTAGCGCTAATACGTGTTGTCGACAGGCACGCTCAAGATAATATAAGTCATCAAAGGCCATGGCGACACTTGCACCGCTGACCACAACACCGTGGTTAGCGAGAAAAACAATGTCTACTTCAGGTGCGTGTGCAGCGCGTCTGGCGATCCGGTCACCTTCCTGCGCATCGAGTGCTAACCCACCGAATGCCGTTTCGTAAGCGACTCTGCCGTGGAATCGTATAGCCGTTTGGTGGGTCATCGGCAATCGTGCTGCGTCCCCCTCAAGCATTGTCAACGTAGTTGCATAAGGCATGTGAGTGTGCAGCACGACCCGATGGCGGGGGTTGGCCTGGTGTCCGGCAACGTGAATAAACCGCGCGGTGTCTTCAACCACACCATCGCCTTCGAGAACGGCTCCGCTCGCATCAATGAGCAACAGCGATTCCGGTTGCATTTGTGACCAATGCAGGCCGTAGGGATTAATCAGGTAATGTTGTTGATCATCTGCTGTGCGTAACGAGAAGTGATTACAAATACCTTCATGAAAACCAAAACGCTCAGCTAATCTGAAGGCCAGTGCCAGTTGCTCTCTATCGTTTCGCACGTTGGCAACTCCCATCGGTTGACTTGGCCCGTTTGCTGAGTCATTACGCCTGCACCGAATGATTACGCGTGCTGGCGATAAAGTCGGCTTGGATCAGATCAGGCTGTTGCAGCTTCGCGTGTTTCCTCTGTCTCGTCGGCACCGGCTGTTGTTGTTTCTATGTCAGAGAGCAGTTTTGCATCAGCCTTTGGAGCCGCTTCGCCTTCTTCGTTTTTAGCCTCAACCTCGTCAGCCCACGTACGCAGTTCTCGATAAGCCGCCAACAATGTCGCTGCTTGTTCTTTCAGTTCAGTGAGCGTTTCCAGCTCTTCTTTTGTTTGCTTGTTCTCTTTCTTGAGCTTACGGTTGGCATCCTCTGCGCTTTTGCGAGCCGTCGCTTCATCAAGTTTCTGTTTCTTCAGTGTCTTGAGTTTTTTGACAATATTGTCGGGGGTATCGGCCAGCGCTGTGTTGATCGCTTTCAATTCGCGTTGCTTCTCTTCAACGCTGCGTTTGGCTTTTTGCAATGCTTCGGCGTTATCTTTGCGACCGGTTGCCAGTGCTTGTTCGGCCGCTTCTTGTTTAGCAATTGCGGCGTCGCGCTGCGCCTCGGCTTCCAGTTTGGACTTCAGTGTTTTTTTCACTTCGGCCTGCATGCTGCCGATTTCTTCTGATGCCCTGTTACGGGTTGCAGCCATGTCAGTGTCTGCATCACTGGCTCGCTTGATGGCCAGATTCAGTGAGGCTTTTAGCTCATCTGCTGTGAAATCGTCTTTCAATTTCAAGGCTGTGGCTGCTTCATTCATCAGCACTTGCTTGCTGATGGCCAGGTCTTTCCAAATTCTCAGTTGCTGTTCGCTGTCGGCTTGACTCACGTAATTATCTCTTGAACGAAGGGGTTGAATTCTGATTGATCGTAAAATCGTCAGAAAATCAGTTGCGAAGTGTTGTTATGGGTTTTTTAAACCCTTGTTAGTTCTGGCTAATTAGTTCTGGTTAAATTAATACGTTGCTGGGTGTAAAAGCATGACGGTTAGCGGCTGGGTAGACGATGTATGCCGCGAAAAGTTTTACCGTCCATCATTCTGCGGTGATCACTAACCTTGATGAGACTCGTCTGAAAGAATTTGGACTGACTCTACAACCTTGTGCGAGAAAAATGACTTCTTCCCCAACCAGACTCCTAAGTATACTGTTTTTTATCGCGATCATCAGCTTCCTGACAGGCATAAAGCCGTAATGCGTGAACGACTGCTGAGATTTCGTCATTTTCAGGACGTTAACGGCTCAGCGTGGGTGGTGTTTGGTCGTTAAAATGCCCCTTCATCGTCTCATTGGGTTGTGACAACTGGGGTTGTAGCAATTGCACCGTGCGTTTTTTGTGTGGTTGTTATCTGGGTTGTTGACTGGGTGTTGCCAGCTTGTTGCCAGGGTTTTATCGAATGTGACAATTATGAAAGTTGATTGTGTGGCAACCATGCCAATAAGCCCAGACCGCCAGCAGCGAGCTGACGATGATAACCGGACACAGATCTGACCTCATGTACCTGGATAAAACCGATCAACCCAATGCTCAATTTCCTGTTCCAGCGACTCGTGCTGATGCAGTTGCTTGAAATGCTGATCATCAAACGTGCCAGATGACAGGCCAAGCAATGTCCCCAGTACTGATCCGCGATGCGCATTTTCGCCACCCAGGTTAGTGTTGACGAGCAGACCGCGCGACGCATCATCTTGATATTTTTCAGCCAGATAACACACACATGGCCATGAGTCTTTGATGTAACAGGCGAGCGAGTAAAGCCTGCCCACAACGTGTGCGTCACCGCGTGGTTGACCGATAAGGCTGGCCAGGTCACTACCGGGGATTGCCTTTGATGCGTCAATCAGGTAACTCGTACTGGGGGTGTCCTCTGGGCGATTCAGTAAATCTGACAGCAAGGCGACATAGGCGTCCACCACCTGCATCAGGAATTCGTCCGGGTGGGTCAGTCTGACATGCTCACGGACCTGTTTTTGTACCTCTTCCAGTGGCTGAGATGCCAACAAGGCCATGCTCAAGGGTGCCACGGTGACCAGTGCACCCATAGAAGGTGTGTCGTGGGTCACTGCACCGCAGTCGAGCGGGTCTTTACCTACCACTAAATTCGAAAAAAATTCACGGTGGTAACTTTCAGCGTAGGTATCGGGGTGTTGTGGTGGATCAGCGGTCATGAAGTCGATATAGCGCTGTGCCCACCATTCGGGCTCGTAGTGCCCATGCTCCGTCATTCCGTTCATGAGTAACCTGGCGCACCACGTATTTAACGTGTTCTCACCCGCTTTGAGCGCGTGATGGTAGTGCGTATTAGGTTTACCCCATAATTGCCGACGGCCTTTGAGAATGACATCGCCAACGACTTGTTTACCCGATCCTGGCTGAATTCGACCCCCTTGACGCGTAGAGTGCAGGGACATAATCGAACTGGGATGATGCAACGGTGCCGGCTGCATATCCTGGACGCCGAAGGGCGGAAAGCTGCGTAGGATATCCACCGGGTTGTAGAACCAATGTACTGGCATGGACAGCGCGTCCCCAATGTACAAGTTCACTAGCGCCGCTTTGACGCGTTGTCTGCGTATGCTGGTCGAACAGGCAGAATTTTGCATGAAAATTCTATTGGATAGCGTATCGCCAGGCATGCTTACAGTGTTCCGTTCCTTGCTAGATAAAGATAGACGGTCACTGTTACTACAGAACACAGCGTTGAGATCACTACGGCACTGGATGCACGTTCTTCCCAGACGCCATATTGCTGGGCAATAACGAAGACATTGGTGGCCGATGGCAGTGCGGCAAGCAGCACGGCAGCATGCAGCCAAACGGGGTCCAGCCCCGGCAAACGGCTCAGCAATAGATACATTAACAGTGGGTGAAGCAATAGCTTGATGGGCACCAGATACGCAAGTTCAGCAGGGATACGGTTCAGTGGACGCAGCGCTGCGGTGACACCCATGGCAAATAATGCACACGGTGCGGCCGCGTTCGACAACATTAAAAGCAGTTGATTGATGGGTGCCGGAGGTTGGTAATGCATTACAGCAGCCGTCATGCCAGCAAGAGTGGCCAATATGAAAGGATGCGTGAATATTTGTCTGAGAATGCGAACTGCAACGGATAAGAATCGCCCGCGCTCTCGACTGTCCAAAGCCATTAAGGTAGGTGCGAGTGTGAAGTGCATCGCGTTGTCCAGGCAAAATACCAGTGCAACTGGCACACCGGCTTGTGGCCCAAATGCCGCGATGGCCAATGGTGGGCCAAGATAGCCGATATTCCCATAGGCTCCGGCGAAT
>CALKXZ010000096.1 GCA_938003775.1 uncultured Granulosicoccus sp.
AAAGCATCCGCGTATTTTCTTTAAAGAAAAGCGGGTTTTCGACACCTGAATAACCCGTACCTTGACCGCGCTTAGAGACAAAGACCTGTTTGGCTTTCCAAACTTCGAGAACGGGCATGCCCGCAATCGGTGAGTTCGGATCGTCCTGCGCCGCTGGGTTGACGATATCATTAGAACCGATAACCATCACGACATCGGTTTCAGGGAAATCATCATTGATCTCATCCATCTCCAGCACCAGGTCATAGGGTACGTTGGCCTCAGCCAATAACACGTTCATATGCCCAGGCATTCGACCAGCCACCGGGTGTATCGCGAAGCGGACATCAACGCCAGCACTCTTGAGCTGCTTCGTCAATTCAGAAACAGGATGCTGCGCATGGGCAACCGCCATGCCGTAGCCAGGCACGATGACCACAGAGTTGGCGTTCTTACACATATCGGCCACTTCATCGGCGTTTATGCCAATCACCTCACCCTGGTCTTGTTCATCCGTATCTGCACCGCCGGTGTTTGCCGCCGTACCCCAGCCGCCCATAATGACGCTTAAGAATTTTCGGTTCATTGCTCGACACATGATGTAGCTCAGTATCGCGCCACTGGAACCGACCAACGCACCAACAATGATCAACAGATCATTAGAAAGCATAAAACCTGTCGCCGCTGCAGCCCAACCCGAGTAGCTGTTCAGCATGGAGATGACCACCGGCATATCGGCACCACCTATGGCCATGACCATGTGCACGCCGAAAGCAAATGCCAGCAATGTCATAATGATTAAGATAAATGTGCCAAGACCTTTACCTGTGTGTTCATCCACTGCCGCAGCAGTGGCTACATCCGGCGCCGTACCAACAAACACAAACAGCAAAACCAGACAGACAACGCCAATACCCAGGTTCAGTAGATGGCGGTTGGGCAGAATCAACGCGCGGCTGCCAACCTTGCCACTGAGTTTGCCAAACGCCACGACTGATCCGGTAAAGGTTAATGCACCAATCAGAATACCCAGGTAGATCTCGACATCGTGAATGGTTCGTTCGGTGCCTGTGAAATGAGACTCAGGAGTGAGGTAGCTCGAGAAGCCTACCAGCACCGCAGCCAACCCGACAAAGCTGTGTAGGATTGCTACCAACTCCGGCATCTGTGTCATTTCTACACGACGGGCCAGATGTGCACCGATTACGCCACCGATGATGACCATGACAATCAACAAGCCATAGTTAGTGACGTCATCGCCAATAATGGTAGCCAGAATAGCGATTGCCATACCAGCAATGCCAAACTGATTACCGCGTCGAGCAGTTTCCTGCTTGGACAAACCAGCCAGGCTGAGGATAAATAATATGGCGGCTATGATGTAGGCAGCCGTGACCATCCCGTGATTCATCCGTCTATTTCCTGAACATTTTTAACATGCGCTGAGTGACTAAGAAGCCACCGGCAATGTTGATACTGGCAATCAGTGTGGCGATGGCTGCCAGAAAGACAACCAGCCCTGAAGTTGATGAAATTTGCAGTAAGGCACCGACCACTATAATGCCGCTGATGGCATTAGTGACACTCATCAGGGGGGTATGCAACGCAGGCGATACACTCCAGATGACTTGGTAGCCAACAAAGCAGGCCAACACAAACACAGTAAAGTGACTCATGAAGTCTGCCGGAGCTGCGCGCCCGACCAGTAGCAACGACACCACGACGATGGCGGCAGCAATCAAGGTACCGGCTATACCGCCCGGCTTCTCATCTTCCGGTGCTACTGGTGCTGCCGCTTGTGCCGCAACCGGTTTTGGCGCTGCCGACAGCTTGGGCGCTGGTGGCGGCCAGGTAATCTCGCCAGCATTGATGACTGTGGCGCCACGGATCACTTCGTCTTCCATATTGACATTTAATACCCCGTCCTTTGCTGGCGTTAAGTCGGCCAACAGATGGCGCAAGTTAGTCCCATACAATTGACTGGACTGCGCTGACATACGACTGGGTAGATCGGTATAGCCAATCAGGGTGACTTCACCGTGCCGCACAATTTCATTGGCGCGTGTCAGCTTACAATTACCCCCCTGTTCCGCCGCTAGATCCACAATAACACTACCTGGCTTCATCGATTCAACCATGTCGGTCATGATCAGTTCGGGAGCCGGACGACCTGGAATCAGCGCCGTGGTGATAATAATGTCGACCTCTTTGGCCTGTTCTCTGAACAACGCCATTTCGGCATCAATGAATTCCTTGCTCATCACCTTGGCGTAACCACCTTCACCGGCGCCATCTTCGGTGTCCTTGAAGTCGAGCAGCAGGAAGTCTGCGCCCATGCTCTCAACTTGCTCAGCAGCTTCTGGCCGGGTATCGAAAGCGCGCACGATAGCACCCATGCCGCGTGCAGCACCGATAGCAGCGAGTCCCGCTACGCCAGCACCTATCACCAAAACCTTAGCCGGAGGTACTTTTCCAGCTGCCGTTATTTGTCCGGTGAAGAAACGTCCAAACTGATTCGCAGCTTCTACAACGGCCCGGTAACCGCCGATGTTGGCCATTGAACTCAAGGCATCCATTTTCTGAGCTCGTGACAAACGCGGTACAGAATCCATAGCCAGCACCGTAATTGAGCGTGCCGCCAGGGCTTTCATAAGATCTTCATTCTGAGCTGGCCAAATAAAACTGATCAGCACCGTACCTGCTCGAAGCATCTCGACTTCATTACCAATGGGCGATTCGGTTGACGGGGCACGCACCTTGAGAATAACGTCTGCCTTGTCGTAAAGCGCTTTGGCATCGGGTAACACCTCAACCCCGGCTTGGGCGTAAAGTTCATCAGCAATATTGGCAGCGTGCCCGGCGCCGCTCTGAACACACAGGGTGTGGCCCAATTTGACAATGTGGCCCGCTGTTTCTGGTGTTAACGCGACACGCTTCTCACCGGCATAGGTCTCTGCAGGAATTCCTATTAGCACGTACGACTCCCAATCAGTTCAAGTGGGGAATTGTATCAGCTAGCCCCTCTTGCAGATTGCACTAACTCGCGTATTTCATCAGACAACACGTCTAAATGGATTGAGTGAGAGGATGGGCCGGTCGCCAATATGACGACTGGATAGCAAGCTATTGAAGGCGTCAGTGAAATTTTAACGCCTTAATAGTTAAGATGAATTCTCATCATCGAGTGCATATCGCCGCAGTTTGACATACAGGCTTTGACGGCTTAAACCCAGCATTTCAGCCGCAGATGCTCGATTGTTGTTGGTTAATTTAAGCGCTGACTGAATACACAATTGCTCAATCAATTCGGTGGACTCACGCACTAAATTTTTAAGCGGTACTCGCCCAACCAGTTGAGTCAACTGATCGATTGATTTCGGGGTCAGACTGGATGATTCATCGTTCGCAGCTATTCGACGGCTGGTGTTTCGTATGGAGAAGCCAATACAATCCAACACACCATCGGATACTGCCGCCGCAGACACCTCAACATCACAGACTGATCCAAACTCGCCACGCATTTGCGTGCTATACAGTCGAATGGACCCATGCTCTCGCAAACTGGACATGATGATCTGAAAATCGATACCGCCTCTTGCTAGCCAGTTTGAGAGGTCTTGACCACGGGCAAGCTCAGCATCGGCCAGTTGCGACAAATCCAGAAATTCAGTGTTCACCGTTAGCACCTTGCCCCGCTTATCGGTAACAACGAGTGCATCAGGTGCATTCTCAACCAGTGCCAGCAACCGAGCAGTTTGCTCAGGTTGCGTTAATTGATCGGATTCTGGCACTTTCTTTTCAAGACGCACCAACACATGTGTCTGGTTGTTGGTTTTAAACAGCGCCAGGTTAACAATCAATGTGTGATCACGTTCACCCAATTCGAGCTCCATGCTGACATTTCGCCCGTTCATACGCAGCGATGCCAATGCCCGTTGCATTTGATTTCTGGTTTCAGTATCAAACCACTTGAGTAGAGTACTGCCAACCATTTTGCGTTCCGCAGCATCAAGCAATGTGCAGGCGGGGGGATTGGCTTCTATGACTTTAAACGAGTCAGCATCCGTAATTATGATGGCATCACTGGCTGTCTTGAACAATAACCGATATCGAGTCTCGTACTGACGCAATTGAGAATAATCACGTTCCATTGATTGCTGTACGTTGATAAGCCGCTTCTGCATCCGTGTAAGCGCACCCAAGTCTTTGCCCACCGCTACACGATAACCTTTGTCGTTCAGTAACACGGTGCTATACAACAACAGCAAGGATTCTCCACCATCGGATCGATGGTTGATCTGGCGTTCACACGACATAACATCCGGGTTGTCACTGAGCAGGCTGTTTATTTTTTCAATACTGTCTGACTCAACGGTATCAGCCCACTTCTGACCAACCCACTTCTGAGTTTGCTCGTTGCGCAGCTCTTTGCTGTTAGCCGATAAATCGCGAATGACACCTCGCCTATCAATCACCAAAGCGATATCTGCCGCTACTCCGAGCAGGGAGGCTGCCGTTTGACCGTTGATAGTTCCCAAACTTTCCGCAGGCGCGTTAAAACCAGTCATTGAAACACCACTCGGAAAAATTTCAGAAACACCTGAGTCACAAACTTGTTCCAGCGCGTTTTGATGCGTTGTTTGCCATCAGCACCGCCTGATGTCCATCGCTTGCAAAAACATCAGCACCGATATCATTAACCTTACCTGGATTGCAAATAAAAAAATCTCCACCGACCAATATGATTAGATCCGGATTTTTTGCTCGGTGACGGACTTGCTTTATTATAGCCTCCAATGAAGCATAGTGGACTTCACTGTGCAATGAAAAGCCCACAGCTGAGTAGTACGTGGATGAAACTCGCGTCATTAGAAAGTCGACATCCAAACCACATAGATTACTCACTTGCCAACCATAGCGCCGAAAAAAATCAGCCACCATAGTGATGCCAAATGTGTGTTCATCGCCTGGCACACAGGTCAATAGAATGGACTGATCAAGCACCGGCATGTTCTCGGACCGATAACCGATAGCCTCGCACTCGCAAATTAACTGATGCAGACGACACAAACCGAGGTGAACGTCAACGAAACTCAGCTTGTCGTCTGACCAAAGGTCGCCCAAATGACGAGCCACCGGCGCTAACAGATGTAAAAAAATACTCTCTAGAGAAACACCTTGAGCCAGCAGATCAGTTACTCGCCTGTCCAGCATGGCAGGGTCGTTATTGATGCACAGCAACGCAAATGATTCAATGGCAATCTGACTGGACCATGGACCTGACACAGGATAGGTTGCTCTATTCTCCACCAATGGCGAACAGACGGGTACATCCATCATATGACTGACAAATAAGCGCGGTATTAGCTCAGTTTCGACGGTCTTCAATAACAACCCAATATGGTCCAGTGACTGCAGATCTGGAAAGGCAGGCTCGCCCGTTGGGTCGTTATCGACCTGTGACTCGGTCTCCTCCCCCGCCTGCGGATTATCTGTCAGCCTCGCCATTTAACAATACTGTTCCCTATGCAAGATATCCCTTTACAGTCTACGCACGGTAACCATAATTGTACAACTCTGTCAATTACCCGTTACAGACCAGATTGACTCTTCCATTGTCAGTGTCATTATAAGTTGACACAATCATTATGTCATTTATAATTGACACGTGACAACTGACATACCGAATTCGATTCGATCGAACGTTTGAGTCAATTTGAGGTCCGTTTAATAAGAGCTTGGAAGCTCGCCATACACACACATAAGCCTGATGTTGCGCATCAGATGGGATAGTGGAAAGGTTTTGCCAATGCAGACATTTTCAACGCAAACTTGGCAGGGACGAATGCCAGGGTCGAGAAATATCAGGCCAGTGTTCGATTTTCAGGTATCGAGCTAATGCAATCCTCCACGTATATTGATCGTCGTCAACAGTTGAAAGTCCACTTTGACAGGACGGCATATCAAACGTGGCAGCAACTTATTTCCGATGCGCCAGTGTCACGCATTCGTCAGGCAACACAGCAAAGCAGGCAATCCATGATTGACCTACTTCTCGGGTGGTTGCCTGCAAACCTGTCAGGAAAAAGACTGTTAGACGCAGGGTGTGGCACGGGCGCACTATGCCTGGAAGCAGCACGACGCGGCGCTGTGGTTGTCGGCATAGATTTGAGTCCCAGTGTTATTGAACTAGCCAAGGCTCGTACGCCCGTAGAGCTGTCAAACCAGATCAGCTACCAGGTGGGTGACATGCTCACAGCCGATGCTAACGCTTTTGATTATGTGGTTGCTTTGGATTCGCTGATTCACTATGAACCCAAGGATATTGTCAATGCGATATCGTTGTTGCAGAACAATACACGCAATCAAGATGGACGTGTGCTGTTTACATTTGCACCCAAATCCCCAACACAGACACTGTTGAGTCGTGTTGGGAAATTGCTGTCTACCACCGAGCGCTCACCTGCTGTTAAACCGGTGACGGAAAAGCTGCTGCGACTATTAATTGACAAGCAATTACACAACAGAACACGGATATTAAACACACAGCGCGTGTCATCGATTTACTATCAATCCCAGGGCGTAGAACTAACCAGGCATTAGTGCGATCGATTGTTCCGCTCAAGGCATTAACGGCCAACTAGAACCACTACCGTCCAAGGGTAATTTGTTGCCGTCAAATCCTTCACCTTTGCAAAACCCTTTGCCACTACTGACATAGTAATTAAGGGGCATGGATGGATACCCAAAGGCGGCGATTTGAGCAGATGCTACCGATGTGTACTCATGCGCCCAAACGTCAAAATACGCGCGAAAATCTAAACCAGTTGCATGAGAAACCGCAATCAGCATCCAGTCGGCACGGCTAAGCGCCTGCGCTGTTGCCCGGTCCAATGTACTCATACCCAGTCCGTTACGCGCGGCCAACCAATCAACATCGTTACGAATGGCTTGCTGATACTCGCGCTCGATTATATGCATCCGTGCGAGCAGGTACCATCCGTCGGACAACGCTCCCATGTCCTGTGCAGCCATCATCATCTGGATGGTCATGGCAGCACCATGAGACCAGTTCATCTTGTCCCACAGATTGGCTTGTACATAAGCGGCAGGATCAGCTTGAGCCATACTGTCTTGTAGCGTGGCGTACATAGACTCAAAAGGCAACGATTGACAAGCAGGATCTTCCCCGGTGTTCTTGAAGTATTGTGATTTCGAAAAGTACGAATAGTAGTTGGTCGTTGAATGCCCTGGCCATCCTTCAAATCGGAATCGATCTCGCTCAAGTCCATGACCCAGTTCGTGTATATCGCCATGACCCAGCGGTGAAAAACTCCAGTAGGCATCGTACGGATTGCCAGAACACCCGTATCCGCAAGTGGCCTGATCGGCATTCATATGCTTGACCAGATCAAGATTCGCAACGGGCAAGCCGTTATCGGCGGCAAACTGATGAACTTCGGCGACAACATCGACACCAGGCCCTTTGAAACCGGCTAATACATGGGGGTAGTTATGCACGTATTGCATGGTAGCGTTGGCTAGCGCTTGAGCCGATCCAACACCGGCACCCAGTACTGGGTCCTGAACAGAATTGATCATTTTGTCGCGCTTTGAATGAACTTCGAACGCAGGTGCGACCAGTTCAGCCCAGTCAAACTCATCAGCGCTGAGCTTCTCGCCGAACGATAGATTATCAGCGGAGCTGCTCCAATACGCATGCTCACCCACGTTATTAAACGTTACCCGGACTGGCAGGTCGTTGCTGTCGTATGACAGTTGGATAGGGCCTCCAATAGGCGAGGTAAACGTCAACGTCTCACCTGGCTCAATGATCATGGCGGCACCTTTCATGAACCGTGGTCGCTTATAGCCATCATCAGCAAAAACATGAGTTGACCCGTCTCTGGTTGAATTCACATACACCTTAACTGTCACATCGCTGGTATCACTTCGTGTGACTCTAACCGGCACTCCCGGAATAGCGTAAGCACCCGTTGACCTGAAACTGCGTTTTGACATGTGATTGACCGTGCGCATCGATGGGGAGACATGGGAGAAATCAGTACGACTAAAATTTCCCAGATCCGACCAGACTCCAACCTTGTCACGATACTGGTACACCGCGTGGTCTGCGTAGAATGCCCTGAGAAAGCGCGTACCCGACGACGTTTTCCGATCCATAGGAAAGCTTACATCCATCCGGTAGTGATCACCGAGCAGTGCCAGCAATTTGAATACACGATACTTTGACGGGTGTTCGAATAGATTAGTTTTGGCAGCATCAAAACCACGCATGACGTTCTGCACATACTTCGCACTGTTCCAAAACTCATCGTTCAGTGATGTATTGTTGTTACAGTTTTCACCATCACAGTCATCCCAATCAATAGTGAATGAGTCGTTCTGGAACTTAGCAATCATGCTCTTGACACTTTGCATGCTCGCTGGTATTTCGCCCAGAGTATCCGTTGGATCGTAGGCTGTCATTTGCAACCGTGACCAGTAATTGTCCCCGGCTGATTTAACATCGAACAGTTGCATCAGTGCAGAGCCTAATTCGTTGAACTTGCCGTCAAGTTGCAAGTACACAACCGGTATACCTCGCTCCATGGCTGACTTGACCGCTGCAATAATACTTGCCACGTTCCCCGCAGTATTCTGATGCTGAGATATCACCAGTAGATCAGTCTGATCAGTGAGACAAACACGTAACGCTGTGTCTTCACAGGCATTTCGTTCGTTATAATTAACCAACCCCGGGAATCGCTCATCGAACCACTCGCGTACACCCAACTCATCAGGGAAATAGTAGCTTTGATCCAGTTGCGCCATCACAACATTGAAACTGTTTGAGCTTAGGTTTTCACGCCGCATCAGCCATTTCATGCTGTTCTCAAGCATCTGATGCATGTGTTCATTGAGTGAACTGGCATTGCGTCGATAGTTGCGCATAGGATTGCCACCAAACACCATGTACCGGGAATCGGTTTCACCAATGACTGCCATCGTTGCTGCCTGAATGGCATAACTGGAGTGGGTGACATCATTAGCAGTGAGTAGTGCAGTGTTTTCGCCAAACACAATTGCCAGCTTGCTGGCGTCATGTGTCGGGTTCCAGTCAACACTTGTCAGGCTGCTACCGTCACTCTTTGCAGTGCCATCAGCATTGAGGTTGAATATCTGCACAATGGCGTGAGTATGCTTGTCCGCAACATCGTCAATCGCTTGCACCGTAGCCGCTTCAAGTAGCGTGCGGGTCGGTACATAAGAGGCATCACCTGTCACCAAAGCGCGTTCGACGTCGTCCATGGTGACATTGATATCAAACGGCGTCAGCGTTGTTGTCTGCAACCCATCAGTCACTGAGAGAGTCACCGCCGCATATACAGCAACATCCGTATACAAAGGGGTTCCGGATAAGGTGCCGGTTACAGCATCAAACGTGGCCCAAGACGGCGAATTTTCGATGCGAAATGACAATTCATCGGCTTCTGGGTCTGACGCTGTAGGTGTAAAAGTGTAGTGAGTCCCAACCTCTACATTGCCAACAGCCATGCCTGAAATTGAAGGAGCGCTATTGACCACCCACTCCACTGGCGGTGTTGTAGTTGGGTCGATTATCTCAGGCGGTTCTGTTGTCTGAGTTTCCAATTCGGGTACCACCTCAGGCATCACCTCAGGCATCACCTCAGGCATCACTTCGGGTACCACTTCAGGTACCACTTCAGGTACAACTTCAACCAGTGCTGTTGTTACCGGTACTGTGTCTGTTGGCGAAACCGATGGCTGCGGGGGTTGCGCATTAGCCGCAGGTTCCACCAATACCGGCATACCCGCAGAACCTAGCGGCTCCCCCGCATCTATAGAGGTTCCTGAATTACCTTCCGTGTCATTTTCACTGCGCTCATTTTCATCGGTCTCAGGCGATGCAGCCGCAGGCGCTTCTAACGGAACAGTCGCAGGGCCGACGTCCCCACAGCTGCTCAGCACTGAGGCACCAACAAGGGCTAATACACATCTTATGGCAAGGGCTGAATTTATCATGCCCTACCATCGGCGTCTCTCGGTGTTGTATCCAGTACGTGTCACGGAAAATCGGCAAACCGATAACCAGAACACATGCACATACCAACCACATCACGCCATCGTGGCACGGTGCAAATGTCTACAGCGTGGGTTTTAGACCGGCGTCGCCTCAGCCATCGTCGGTCACCGCGCCACGACTCGCAGAATTCGCCAGGCGCGCAAACTCCGCCATTACGCCACGCGTATATCGCGGCTTGGGTGCTTGCCATTGCGTGCGGCGTGATTCAAGCTCTGTATCGTCGATATTCACGTTAAGCGACAGTGAAATAGCATCGATGGTGACCGAATCCCCCTCTTGGACCAGACCAATGGGGCCACCGGCAGCCGCTTCAGGGGCAACATGGCCTACTACCATGCCCCAAGTCCCACCGGAAAAACGCCCGTCAGTGATCAACCCGACGGACTCACCCAGTCCGGCACCGATCAGTGCAGAGGTTGGTGCCAACATCTCGGGCATACCGGGTGCACCTTTGGGGCCCAGATAACGCAGAACCATGACATCGCCTGCGTTGATCTTACCGTCCATGATGGCTTTTAATGCACTCTGCTCGTCATCAAATACCCGCGCAGGACCCGTAATAGTGGGATTTTTCAAGCCAGTGATCTTGGCCACCGAACCTTCGGGTGACAGGTTACCTTTGAGAACCGCCAGATGACCCTGTTTGTACAAGGCCTTGTCGATTGGCATGATCACATCCTGAGATCCTGCCGGTTGAGCGGGAATATCCGCAAGCTCCTCGGCAAGTGTGCGACCTGTAATGGTTATGCAGTCGCCGTGTAGTTTGCCAGCTGCGAGCAATATTTTAAGTACTTCCGGTATACCGCCAGCCCGATGCAGATCCGTTGCCAGATACTTACCTGATGGCTTCAGGTCGCATAGAACGGGGACGTTCTTGCGAACTCTTTCAAAGTCATCGAGCGTCCACTCCACATCAGCCGCATGGGCAATAGCCAGGAAATGCAGCACCGCGTTGGTGGAGCCACCGGTGGCCATGATTAGTGCGACAGCATTCTCGATTGATTTTTTCGTGACGATATCGCGTGGCTTTAAGTTGTTGCGCACAGCCTGTAACAAAACACGTGATGATTGCGAAGCCGAACCTGCCTTCTCATCATCCGGATTTGCCATGGTGGATGAACCCAGTAAACTCATGCCCAACGCTTCAAACGATGAGGACATGGTATTGGCGGTGTACATACCACCACAAGAACCGGTACCAGGGATGGCGTTTTGCTCTATGCCATCGAAATCCTCTTGACTCATTTTACCTTGCGAGAACTGCCCAACTGCCTCGAAAACCGACACGATATTCAAGTCTTGACCTTTCCAGCGTCCCGGTTTGATGGTGCCGCCGTACACATAGATAGCAGGCACATTGCAGCGCAGAATTCCGATCATGCCACCGGGCATGTTTTTGTCACAGCCACCAATGACCATGACCCCGTCCATCCACTGACCCATAACAGCTGTTTCAATACAATCGGCGATTACTTTTCGGCTGATTAGTGAGTACTTCATACCCTCGGTGCCCATCGACATGCCATCGGATATGGTGGGTGTACCAAAGATTTGCGGGTTACCGCCTTCGCGTTTGATCGCCACCACGGCCGCATCAGCCAACACTTGTAATCCCGAATTACACGGCGTAATGGTGCTATGACCATTGGCAATACCAATCATGGGATTGGCGAAGTCTGACTTTTGATACCCCATCGCATAGTACATAGAGCGATTTGGCGCCCGAGCCACACCTTCTGTGATGTTTCTCGATCGGCGATTGGGTTGCTTGTTGTCGTCGTCAGTCATGGCTGG
>CALKXZ010000097.1 GCA_938003775.1 uncultured Granulosicoccus sp.
ATCTGCTTGCGCGCACCTTGTTCGGTACACGTGTTTCATTGCTGGTGGCATTGATTGCCACGCTGGTATCGGTATTTATTGGTGTTAGTTACGGTGCCATCGCTGGGTATCTGGGTGGTCGGGTAGATCAGGCTATGATGCGCTTTGTCGACATTATGTATGCCTTGCCGTACATCCTGTTTGTCATTCTGCTGATGGTTATCTTTGGGCGTAACGTGTTCCTGTTGTTCGCCGCTATTGGTGCACTGGAGTGGCTGACGATGGCGCGCATTGTTCGTGGCCAGACGTTATCAATTAAACAGCGTGAGTACATTGAAGCGGCGCGGGCATCTGGACTGGGTACGCGGGCCATTATTTTCAGGCATATCGTGCCCAATCTGGTGGGGCCGTTGGTCATTTATGCCACGTTGACTATTCCGGAAATCATCGTGGTTGAAAGTTTTCTGTCCTATCTCGGGTTCGGTATTCAAGAGCCGTTAACCTCTTTGGGCACGCTGATCGCCGAGGGTTCTGATGTACTGGAGGTATTGCCTTGGTTGCTGTGGTTTCCAGCAGCCTTCCTGATTCTGTTGCTGTTGAGTCTGTTGTTCATAGGCGATGGTTTGCGCGATGCGTTTGATGCGAAGGAGCGCGCATGAACAATGAACTTAGCAACACGGTGCATGATGCGGTATTGAGTATCCAAAACCTGCATGTCGATTTCAGTACTAATGATGGTGTTATCTCAGCGGTACGTGGAATAGATGCACAAGTTCATGCGGGTGAGTGCCTGGGGATTGTCGGTGAATCCGGCTCAGGTAAGAGTCAGACGTTTCTGGCAGCGATGGGTTTATTGGCTGCCAACGCGCGGGTAAGTGGTCAGGTCGATTTCCAAGGCCAGAATTTGCTAGAGCTGCCACTGAATGAAATCAACCGCATTCGCGGTGATCGAATTGCCATGATTTTTCAAGATCCACTGACCTGCTTAACACCGCATATGCGTATTGGTGAGCAGATGAGTGAAGTATTGCAAGTGCATAAGGGACTGACATCACGTGATGCGATGGCGCTTAGCCGAGACGGGCTAGACAAGGTCAGAATGACCGATGCGCCGCGTCGGCTTGCGCAATATCCGCATGAGCTTTCTGGTGGTATGCGGCAGCGCGTCATGATAGCGATGGCCATGTTGTGTGAGCCGGCCTTGTTGGTGGCCGATGAGCCGACCACAGCGTTGGATGTCACGATACAAGCTGAGATATTAGATCTGATCGATCAATTGCGTCGTGATCACGGCACGGCTGTGGTGCTGATTACTCACGATATGGGTGTGGTCGCACGCATGTGCGATCGCGTGCAGGTGATGCGTCATGGCCTGTTTGTCGAGCAGGGTCGTTGCAATGATATTTTTTACCAAGCCCGACATGATTACACGCGCATGTTACTCGATGCTGTACCCAGAATTAATCCGCTGGCTAATAGACGTGAACCACCCTATGCAATAGGTGAATCCACCCACCCTGAACCTACCAACCCTGAACCTACCAACCCTGAACCTAACGACCATGAGACACCCACGACAGCACGTGATCGCAAAGTAGTTCTGCAAGTCAGTGATCTGCACGTGGGCTTTGCGGTGAATACGGGGTGGTTTTCCAAACCACAGACTCTCAAGGCTGTAGACGGCATCAGTTTTGATTTGAACGCAGGGGAAACACTGGGCATTGTCGGTGAATCGGGCAGTGGCAAGTCGACTCTTGCGCGCGCCATACTCCGTTTGATCGAACCGACTGCGGGTGTTGTAAGTTGGATGGGTACCGATGTTGGGCAACTGGGCCCTGAAGCCATGAAACAGATGCGTCAGAACTTACAGATCGTATTCCAGGACCCGCTGGCCAGCCTAAACCCTTCGATGACAATTGGCGACAGTATTGCTGAGCCACTGCGGGTGTTTGAACCCGGACTGAATACGCGAGCGCGCAGCGAACGAATTAGTGCCATGATGCAGCGAGTAGGGCTGGACTATGCGTTGATCAACCGTTACCCGCATGAACTGTCCGGTGGTCAAAATCAGCGGGTGGGTATTGCGCGCGCAATGATCCTCAAACCAAAACTGCTCATCTGTGATGAGGCTGTTTCAGCGCTGGATGTGTCGATACAGGCTCAGATCATAACCCTGCTAAAAGATCTGCAGCGTGAGTTTGGTTTGTCGTTGATCTTTATCTCTCATGATTTGTCTGTAGTCTGGGATGTTTCTCACCGCATACTGGTAATGTACCTGGGTTCAGTGGTAGAGCTGGCCAAACGTGACGACTTATTTGCACATCCACAGCATCCATACACACAACAGTTGATATCCGCGGTACCGGTACCAGATCCCAAAATTGAGAAATCACGCCAACGTATCAAATTGTATGGCGAGCTTGTATCGCCAATGGAAAAGGGCGCTCAGTTAAGGTTTCTGCGTTCTCGTCGGTCAGCGTTGTCAGCCGACTATGCGCCGGTGTTATCCGAAAAATTCCCTGGACATTTCGTGGCTGAGCACGACTCACTGGATTCTCTGACCAAGCCGTAACAAAGAAAATAGTGGTTTTATTTGACGTAGGTAAAGTGAATTGCTCGCTGGTTTCAGATTCGCAATTGTCGGACTATTGACGTACAACGCATCAGCTACCACAATCTTGGTGCTACTCAATTGTTCTTACACTGAATCGACACTATGCAGAATTTTCGGCGAACCGGCATTGCCGGTTTTTTTATGTTTACTCTGGTAACACTCAGCGCGTGTGGCTCAGGCTCTGATTCAACCGTACCATTCCAGGACGACGGCACTCCGAATACAACCTCGTTGCCACCTGCAACAGATAACCCCGGCACGCAATCGCCCTCGGATCAGCCACCCACTGCACAGACGCCAGTTAGTCAGCCACCTGCGGACCAGCCAGCAATCGACCAGCCATCAACCGACCAGCCGTCGGTCGGCCAGTCACCGGTTGACCAGCCACCAGCTGACCAGCCACCCAGTGACCAGACCCCACCACCTGCAGGCAACGGCAATCCGCCTCAGACATCGGCTCCGCAAACAGGCGTCGACGGCGATCCGTTAGTGCCGGCTTCTGCCAGTGGTAGCGATGTGCTTGGCGTGGAGGATGACAGCCCTACCATTGCAGAAACACGATCTCGAATCGGGCCATTTATAAAAGATGCCACGCGCAGTGCCGGTCCACCTTCGGTGCCACAAGGATTAACACTCCTGTTGGCGGCTGAAAATTGGCTGGAGTTCACGTGGGAGCCTTCAACTGATGATCAATCGGTGGAAGGCTATGAGGTCTACCGCGATGGAATCCTACTAGATACGGTACGCGGTGATACTGGCTATGAACATGATTATCGCAGTTGGTTAAGCACCTCGTATATTGACTGTAACTACACGCGTTACGCCTATTGCGAAAACAACCAGCCCATGGAGGGAGCAAGCCACAGTTACACCGTGGCAGCTATCGACAATGAAGGTATGAAGTCAGCGCAGTCAGCGCCTGCGGTGTTTACGCTAGCGCAGCGATCCTCATCACCGGTTGACCTTACCGGTTACGCACGTGTATTCAGTGAGGAATTTAACGGCAGTGGGCTGGATCGCACTCGTTGGAAAACGGCATTGCCCTGGGGACCCGATGAAACGATAAATCGCGAGACTCAGTACTTTGTCAATACATTTGGCAACAATCCACCGGCCTATGATCCTTTTGTATTCACCGGCGAGACGTTACAGATTACCGGAATCGATACACCGGCAGCACTGCGTTCAGCGGCGAATAACAAGCCCTACTTGTCCGGTGTTATCACAACGGCTGATTATTTTAAAATGACCTACGGCTATGTCGAAATGAATGCAAAGCTGGCAGGCGGTGATGGATTGTTATCTACCTTCTTTCTGTTTAATCAAGATTTTTATAAAAACAAACCTGAAATCGACATACTTGAGTACATAAGCAGCCGTCCGGACAAGGCGTATCAGACCTATCATTACTACGATAGTAACCGTGCTCGTTATGGCAGCGGTGAAAAACACTCTTCACCCACGATGGAAACGACTACAGGCATTGATCTGAGCAATGATTTTCACACCTTTGGTGTTCTGTGGGAGCCGGGCTTGGTGGTCTGGTACATAGACGGGCAAGAGGTTCGGCGACTCACCGGCGTACGGGTATCCGATGAGCCCATGAACATTATTGCCCAGCTGGTTATTGGCAGTGAGTGGATTGGCGCACCGTCGGCTGCGTCCATTCCCGCTGTGCTGGAGATCGACTACATACGTGCCTGGCAAAAGCAGTAGCGTTTCACAATCATTATATGAAGGGCCGTTATTGTCGTTTTATGATAGGTGCCGCAACGCCTTGAGTTGCCTGGAGGTGTACCAGTGGGCAATAACGGATGAGAGAACCACAACACTGATTATGGTGTGGAAAATAGACATCATTGGATAGCCGAAGTAGACGATCAACACGTAGTTGATCGTCACTGGGATAATCAGTTGCCGGGCAATACCCAAAAACATGGGAAACAACGGTTGCTTCATGGCTTGTAGCGTGGCAGTGCTTAAAAACAGCATCACATAAGCGTAAAAAGCAATGGCGTCAATTTTCAAGTACGCAGCACCGGTGCTAATGATTGCGGCGTCGTCGGTGAAAAATCGCATCATGGCGGGAGATAAAAAAACCATTATGGGAATGCATAAAGCCGCCATGGCCAAACCTAACATTAATGCCGTGCGATAAGTTTGCTCGACACGCTCATAATAGCCCGCCCCAATGTTTTGCCCCGCTATTGCCATCACAGCGGCATTGAGTCCCAGCGCTGGTAACAGAAGCACCTGTTCAAGTCGCAGTCCAACAGCGTAGCCAGCAACGTGTTCACTGCCAAATCTGCCCACTAATGCAACAGTTATAAAGCCGCCTAAAATAATCGTGAGCATGTTAAAGCTGGCGGGTAAGACTTGGCGTAACAGCGTTATCCATTGCTGTAAGTTGACGCGAGGCACACTCCAGTGATTTAACTTTTTCCGCAGCACCCAGTACAGATAACCGGCAGAACCTGCCTTGATTAGCACGGTGGCCAGGGCAAGTCCAGTGACTCCTAAATCAAGTTGAAACGTTAACAACGGGTTTAAAGCCAGGTTGATAAAAAACCCCACGGCTAGTGCATTGCGATTTGATGCAGTATCACCCATGGCCATGAGCGCACCGGCTGCTGCGAAGGTGAGTAAAAAGGTAAAGGCACCGAGTAGCGTGATAGATACATATTCCATTGATAACGGTTGAATATGCGCCTCTGCACCGAGAAAACGTACAAGTGGCTCGGCGAATAACCAGCCAATTATCAGCACGATAAGACTTAGAAACAACGTGAGTCCGAATATCTGATCCACCCAGCCAATAACCGACTGGTGGTTGCCACGGCCAATGTCGGGGGCCATGATCGCGGATGCACCTGTTTGGATACCCATACCGATAGCCAGCAACAGAAAGAACACACTGCCTGCAATTGACACGCTCGCCAGTGCATCACCAGAGAGTTTTCCGGCAAACCAAAAATCAGTGAGGTTGTAGAGTGTATTGAATATCATCCCTATGGAGGCGGGGATGGATAAACGAACCAGATGACCCAGAATAGTGCCGTGTGTCAGTAGGGGGGTGGTCGATTTCATACACTCGAGGTTATGTCAGGCAAGCGCTATGTTCGCCCACAGGTCGGAGTTATAGCACGAGCAGCTTCGGTCGCGGTAGACTATCGCTTCAAGCGGCACTAAGCACTGTGCACAAAGACAATTTGAGACCCATAAATGCAATCCGTAACGTTAATCGATGGTGGTATGGGCCAGGAGTTAGTCCGCCGTGCGGGCGTGGCTCCCAGTCCGCTGTGGTCTGCTCAAGTGATGCTGGATAACCCTGCTTTGGTTCGAGGTCTGCACGAGGACTTCATCGAATCGGGCGCGCAAGTCATTACAGTCAACAGCTACTCAATGACCCCAGAGCGCTTGGCTCGTGATGGCGCTCGACAGCATTTTGATGCACTTCAGCAGTCGGCTTGCGATGTCGCGATGCAGGCGCGAGTTAATGCAGGTCGAGCCGATGTACGTATTAGTGGTTGTCTGCCGCCACTGTATGCCAGTTATCACCCCGACCTGATGCCGTCTATGCAGCAAGCTCAAGACAGTTATCAGCGTATCGTTGATGCGCAGCAGTCGAGTGTTGATCTGTTCCAGTGCGAGACCATGAGTTCGATCGATGAAGCACTGGCCGCTAGCAGTGTGGCCATTGGCAGTGGCAAGCCGGTTTGGCTGGCTTTGTCCTTGGACGACTCTAGCAATGACGCAGCTCAACCGAGATTGCGCAGTGGAGAACCGCTACGTGAGGCGGTTGATGCATTAAAAGACAGTGGTATTAGCGCACTGATGCTCAACTGCTCCCGCCCGGAAACGATAACCCGCAGTTGGACAGAGTTTACGGCTAATAACACGTTACCGATTGGAGCCTACGCCAATGGGTTTACATCTGTGGAGTCCCTTCGACCCGGTGGTACTGTCAC
>CALKXZ010000098.1 GCA_938003775.1 uncultured Granulosicoccus sp.
ATGGTAGATCCAGCGCAACGTCGTGCGCATATTGTAGACACGGTTCAACAGCAGGCGCACAAGCTGGGTGGAACGCCAGTCATGGATGAAGAGCTGGTAGACGAGGTGTGCGCACTGGTTGAATGGCCGGTGGCCCTAGCCGGGCGGTTTGATGAGTCTTTTCTTGAAATTCCTAAGGAAGCACTGATTCAAACGATGCAGGAAAACCAACGATACTTTGCACTGCTGGATGACCAGGGAGCGCTAATGCCAGCATTCATCACCATAGCGAATATTGAGTCTGTCAATTCCGACACAGTAATCGATGGCAATGAGCGTGTGATACGACCACGATTTGAAGACACCATGTTTTTCTGGAACCAAGATAAAAAAGTAAGCCTAGCCAGCCATCAGGCACAGTTATCGCGCTTGCTGTTCCAGGAAAAACTGGGCAGTGTGGCCGATAAGGTTGCACGCATGGAGCAGGTTGGTGCCTGGTTAGCTGAGCAACTGAATGCTGATGCTACGCAAGTGAAGCTGGCGGTTAGTCTGTGCAAGTGTGATCTGAATACCGAGATAGTAAAGGAGCTGGCCAAGATGCAAGGCATCTGCGGTCGCTATTACGCTCAGCGAGATGGTCATCCAGCGGCGGTAGCTGATGCCATGGAGCAACATTATTTTCCTAAGCAGGCTGGCGGTAAGTTACCCGAACACCGCATCTCACAGATCGTTTCTATAGCCGATAAAATCGACACACTGACCGGTATCTTTGGGCTGGGTATGAAACCAACCGGCACAAAAGATCCGTTCGCAATTAGACGGGCCTCGCTGGGTATTGTGCGCATTTTGATTGAGCAAAAACTTGACCTGGACTTGCGTCAGTTACTGGATCAATCGCTAGCCAGTTACGGCAGTATTCTCAGTTCACCGGATAAAGCTGACATGCTGGAATACCTGGTCGAGCGCTTGCGTGGCTACCTGCTTGAGCGCGGTTATGCGGTAGATGCTATCGATGCTGTATTAGCAAAGGCGGTCATGCAACCGCTGGATGTTGTTGCAAGGCTTGATGCCATGCAGCAATTTCGCACCACTGATGCTGCTGTGTCACTGGCTGCAGCCAGTAAACGCATCACTAACATACTCAAAAAAGCCGGTTCTAACGTCCCTGATTCAGTTAACGTATCTTTGTTGGGAGAACCTGCTGAGTCGGAACTGTATACACAACTGAGTCGTGTTCAACCACAAATAGATCAGCAGTTGCAGACCTATGATTATCAAGCGGCCATGAAAACAACGGCCATGCTGCGAGAATCAGTGGACACGTTTTTTGATCAAGTTATGGTCATGGATGAAAATGCAGAGCTGCGTGATAACCGGCTTGCGCTGCTGAACCAAGTCAATCGGCTGTGTTGTGCCACGGCTGAGCTGGGCTTGCTTAAGCCTGCACAACGCGCTAACAAACCATCATGAAGTTAATAGTTCTGGATCGAGACGGTGTCATCAATGAAGATCTGGAACGCCCGGTCGGGCACCCGGATGAATGGGTTCCGTTACCGGGCAGTCTTGAGGCAATTGCGCGATTGCATCAGGCGGGATGGCATGTAGCGGTGGCCACGAATCAAAGCGGCATAGACCGTGGCCTGATTGCCCTTGAAACCTTGCACGCGATTCACCAACGTATGCACGAGAGCGTTAATAAGGTGGGTGGCAAAATAGATGTCGTGGCCTTTTGCCCGCACAGCGATTCGAGTCAGTGCGATTGCCGGAAACCGGCGCCCGGTATGTTGTACACCATCAGTGAGCGGTTGGATATCGACCTGAGCACGGTCGTGCTCGTGGGTGATTCGCTCAGAGATATGCAGGCAGCCATGGCGACAGCGGCTACGCCTATTATTGTGCGCACGGGCAAAGGTCAGATGACGTTGGATAACAACAAAGGTCTGGAGCACATTCCGGCTTATGATGATCTGGCTAGCTATGTCGATGCCTTACTGGCACCCAAAGAGGATGAGTAAGATGTATCGACTCTGGTTAATACTGCGTAGCGCTGTATTCTGGGTGTGGCAAATCGCCAATACGCTGGTGCTTGGCTTTCCGGTGATCATCTGCGGATTGATTTCGTTTCGCCTCGGTTATGCACTGGCGATCCTGTGGAACCGACTCAACATTTGGGGGCTGCGTATCATCTGTGGGGTGAGTTGGCAGATCGATGGTCAGGAGAATATTCCCGATACACCGTGCGTTGTTATGTCCAAGCATCAATCCACCTGGGAAACCTATTTCCTGCCAATGCTCTTCTACCCTGGCGTCTATGTGGCCAAGCGATCCTTACTGTGGATTCCGATATTTGGCTGGGCGCTGTACGTGCTTAAGTTCATCATGATCGATCGTAGTAGCGGACGTTCGGCCATTCAGCAAATGTGTGAACAGGCGGCTGATCGCATATCGAAAGGGCGTTGGGTCATTGTGTTTCCTGAAGGTACGCGTCGTCCAGTTGGTGCTAAGGCGGGTTATCGAATAGGTGGTGCTATGATCGCTGAGCATGTACCGACTCCGGTGCTGCCGGTGGCTATGAATGCCGGTGAATTCTGGCCACGTTTGGGTTTTATAAAATGGCCGGGTGTCATTACTGTGAGTATCGGCCCCGTGATAAACCCAGAAGGCAAGAAAGCTGCGCAGATATTGGATGAGACCCAAGCATGGATAGAAATCCGCATGCAGCAGATCACCGTGATCGACCGTTTTCCGTATTAGTGCTTGATACCTTAGTGCTTGATTCCTTAGTGCTTGATATCGCCACAATATTAAACTTTCACGGGTAGTTGAAATAACTCAATGGCATTGGCGGTCGTGGCTGTTGCAATGTCGTCAGCAGATTCTGCGCGCAATTGGCTGACGGCCTGCCAGACATCCAGCAGGTAGGCTGGCTCATTGCGTTGCCCATTATGGTTTGCATCAGGCTGATCCGGTGAGTCGGTTTCCAGCAGCAGGGCATCCAGTGGCAACGTGCTAACCATTTCTCGCAATCGTCGGGCGCGCTGGTAGGTAACAGCACCACCAAAGCTGAGTTTGTAACCAAGATCAATCAGCCGGCTAGCCTGTTGAATTGACCCATTAAAACTATGAACCATACCGCGGTAGTGACCAGAGGCACGTATCATGCGGATAACGTCTTCCACGGCCTTACGAGCGTGAATGACGATGGGTAAGTCAAATTCACGCGCCAGTGCTAATTGGGCAGAAAACAGATGTTGCTGGTGTGCCTTGTCTGCACCAGCCAGATAGTAGTCCAGGCCGCATTCGCCCACCGCCACCGGCCGTTCTCGACCCAGCCACAAGGCGAGCTCATCGATGTGGTTGTGATCGTGCTCCTGAGCAAAGCACGGATGCAAGCCATAACAAGCGTATAGGTCATCCTGAGCGCTACAGACAGCCTTGACGCGTGGCCAGAGACGCTGTGAAATAGCCGGTACAATCTGCGCGATAACATGAGCGCTACGAGCTGCTTGCAAAACAGCTGGCCGATCTGTTTTCAGACGTTCGTCATCGGTATGAACGTGGCTATCGATTAGCGCTTTTGGCAGTTGTCCGGGCATGTGCAATCTACGGACTGTCCCGTATCAAGAAACGTGTAACAATCTAGCATGTAGATCGCCCCAAGTCGGCACAACGCGGCCCGGTGTTCCGGGGTGTAATAAAGGAAGGAGAGAAGCAGACATGCGCTGGAGACAAGGCAGACGCAGTACTTACTTCCGCGCAGACGGCAAAGTCTTCCGCGAAAGCCGGTGACAACTGTAGCTCGGACGCTTAGGCGCAGGCCTTCTCTCGTCATCGCTCACCCCCCACTACTCTCC
>CALKXZ010000099.1 GCA_938003775.1 uncultured Granulosicoccus sp.
GGTTCCTTCTCGTTATATGGATCTTGTTCTTTGATGGACTTGCTTGCAGACAATATGAATGTTCTACCGCGCTTTGAGACAGAACTTCCAGTTTTTTATACTGAGTCTTACGCGAAAAATTGTATCTTCCAAATCGCGAAGCGAAGCTTGTGCCATCAACAAAACGCCTCTTGGCGTAAGGGTCGTCATGCAGAGCGCTCTTGGCAAATCCTTTGCCAACCCACCACGCCGGTCCTTTCGTTCTCCAGCGCGGCTGATTTGCGCGTGTCACCAATGGCTGATCCACTGCCATGATAAAACTTGTGGTCACGGCCGCTACACCAAAACGACTGCCAACATACGGATTGTGCAAACTTACACCGGCTCTGTCAGTGTCAGCATGCTCAACCGATGCCAAGCCTGCCGCCACCGTTAATATGTTCAGATCAACTTCACTACAGGTTTGCGAGTGTGCGCGCGAATCATAACCCAGCAGACGCAGGTAATTGGCAATAACTGTGGCCGTCTCTGATGCCCGCAAGCTGGCGCGGTGTACCTGTGCCTGTTGAATCCAGTCGCAGCCAGCCTCATCGGTTCGTGGATCACGCGGATACGCGTACAGGAAAACCAGCGCGTGTGTATGCCCGTCAATACGGGTGGGTGTTGCTTCCATCGACTCTTTCAGATCAGCCATAATCATGTCAATACCGGCCGCCAGTGTCGTGGTTTGCTGTGTGCGTAACGTCTGTGCGAGTGCTGCTATGTCAGGATTCTGCACAGACTTTTTCAATAAAGCCGCTTGCGGTAGTGTCGACACTCCAACCATGGATGCATCGCAAAAATACCCAAACCCTTTCAAATGCTGAGTCCGTGCTTCGGGGTCATCCGGACACGCCGATGGCGATGGATTAACAATGCCAGCACGTATAGCATCAAGCATAGCCTGATACTCACCCATAGCATTTACAATGGACTCAGGCGTATCACGACGATGGAAGTCCAACGGTTGCATCGGAGGAATACGAGCCCAGTCTGGCTCCGCCTCAGTACGCGCCAGACGCTCAAGGGGATAGGGCCCTAGATGTACCGGGCGATTTTTATCCGAAAAGATACGCATCTACACAGTGTACGATGAATTACACGTGTCTCTACACAAACACCGATTAGCGTCGCGCACGCCGTCCTTGTTGTGTCAAAACCAGGCAGCGACTAGCCAACGCAAATCCGAAGACTCGACGATAGACAGCGATGGGTGGATCGGTACTGTAGATAAATTTCACTAGAATATTTCCCTGACATTGGATATTCTCTTTACCAGTGGCAGATTTACCGTAGCAGGTGTGGTGTTATTGACCTGACAACGGCTACGCGCGTGCGCAGTCTATAAATCTTAAATCGGCACGCTACAGCTTGCGGTGATCCCGCTAGCCAAAACAATGACAGAAAGCCACACCAGAACGTCTGAATCTGTACCTGTGTGAGCCCCTAGCCTGGACTATGAATAAAATGTCGAATTCTTTAATCAAACCTTTATTCTGCAGCTAATTCCTTGAATGAGCGGAATACGTCATCGAAAAACCGTCAGGATTACCCTGACCGTATAGCATTTGCCACAGACAAAGTGAGCGCAAAGGATTGGGTGATTGTACGAATAATCCAAGCTGGGATATATTCAATCATTAGGAGGTTCGAATGAAACATCTGATAAGCATTGTTGCAGCATGTACAGTCTTTACCGGTGCTGCCACTGCTGAAACCAATTTGGAAAAACTCGGAGCGTTTAAAGTTACGGGGACAAAAGAACATACATTTGTTGACCAAAACGACAAGGCGGCAGATTCAATAAGAAATGTCCTGAGCGGGATAACGTTGCCACCAGGTTTTAAAATAGATCTGTATGCACTGGTGCCCGATGCTAGACATATGGCCATGGCCCCACAAGGAACAGTTTTGTTTGTGGGCACCAAGAAAAATAAGGTATGGGCCGTAATGGATCGAGACCGAGATCGGGTCGCGGACGAAGTCAAAGACTTTGCGCCGTCACTCGAATTTGATGTGCCAAATGGTGTCGCTTTCTCTAAAGATGGTTTTCTTTTTATCGCAGAGCGAAATCGGGTCATGATGTACCCAGCAGCTGAGTTTTTCCATGAAAGCCCAGATGTTGTTGCCGTGCCTATTGTTCCTCAAGGCACGCTTATTCCTATTGAGGAGGAAAGCTATAACCATACCGCCAGAGTCGTAAAAGTTGGGCCAGACGACAAGTTATACATCTCGTTGGGGCAACCGTTTAACGTGGCTCCCGCAGAAAAACTTGACCTATATAGTGATACTGGAATAGGCGGAATAATCCGCATGAATCGTGACGGCTCAGACCGTGAAGTCTATACCTACGGTGTACGAAATTCAGTGGGGCATGACTTCCACCCAGTTACGGGTGAATTGTGGTGGACCGACAATCAAGTAGACGGTATGGGTGATGATATTCCACCTGGCGAGATTAATCGACAGACCGAAATGGGACAGCATTTTGGCCATCCGTGGTTCGGTGGTGGTTCGACCAGAACCACAGAATACGCTGGTGAGGAAGTACCCGTCGACGTTGTCATGCCTGTAACAGAAACTATTGCGCATGCTGCAGACTTGGGTATGACCTTCTACACCGGGAAAATGTTTCCCAGCAAATACAAAAATGCCATTTTTTCGGCGCAGCACGGTTCATGGAACAGAACAACACCGGTTGGCGCTCGCGTTATGGTGACATTCATTGATGATGAAGGTAACGCTACAACAGAACCATTTGCTGAAGGTTGGATCGATGAAAATGGTGAGTATGACGGACGGCCAGTAGATGTCGCTCAAATGAAAGACGGCTCTATACTGGTTTCTGATGACTTTGCCAATGCGGTTTATCGCATTAGTTACTCTGAGTAAATAGCTCCAGACTTAACAGGCACGACACAGATCAGGCAACTCAACTGTTAGCCATACTGTGTCGTGCCGGCAACGCTGTTACGGTATCTGTCGTTGAAGCATACTGCCGCAGAAATTTATCTCCACCATTTCAAGTCTCAAGACAACTGCATGAACATTTTTATCAGCACGCTGTTGGCATCTATTCTACTACTGAGCATAAGCTACTCAGTCGTTAACGCCGCGGATGCAACCGCGGATGCAACCGCAGATGCAACCAATGGGCAACAGCTTTCACGTCAATGCACCGTTTGCCATGGCAAGTCTGGCATTGGAAACGACCCTGAAGTGCCCAACTTAGCAGGTCAACCGGCCCTATATCTTGAAAAAAGTCTCAAGGACTACCGTGCCGGCACTCGACAGGATCGCCGTATGTCGTTAATCGCTCAACCGTTGACTGATGAGCAAATTAAAGATATTGCAGCATGGTATTCGTCAATGCAAATTGCCGTGACCCTGCCAGAAGCCAGCAAGTAGTACCGAGTCGGTAGGAAATCAGGCTGACATCACTTCCGTTAGAACTTAAAGCTCCGACTCGTTTTGCACAGTCTAGTATGCTTACACAAATACACAAATACACGAATACATGAATACATGAATACATGAATACATGAATACACATCATGCCTATGCGGGCAGTAATACGGGCCCTTTCTCATCAAAGCGTACACCTACGCTCTGACCTGCCTTAAACACTGTAACTACATCGGTGCTGGTGGCAAACCAGTCACCGTGGTCCATAGATACTACGTATTCCATGTGGTTTCCAACATATGTACACTTAACAATAGTCGCCACTAAACTGTTTTCCTCCGGTTCGACCAGTAACTGAATACGATTGGGTCGCACTGCTAACCTGGCGGCACCCGGTTGCAATCCGCGTCCCGGCACAATCAATCGCATATCACCTAGCTGCACCATAGCTAACCCACTGGGCTCGTTTAGCTCAGTAATAGTTACATCCATCAAGTTGGCCTCACCAATGAAATCAGCCACGAATGCATCGATAGGCTCCTCATACAATTGCCGAGGTGTACCTACCTGCGCAATGGCAGAGTTCCTCATCACTATAATGCGATCAGACACAGCCAGCGCCTCTTCCTGATCGTGGGTGACATATACAACAGTCAATCCCAGGCTAGTTTGTAACTCGCGAATCTCCTCGCGCACCTGTCGGCGCAATTTCGCATCCAAATTAGACAAGGGCTCATCAAACAACAGCACTTGAGGCTCAAGTACCAATGCGCGAGCAACGGCCACACGCTGCTGCTGCCCGCCTGATAGCTCACTTGGCAATCGATCTCCATAGCCTGAGAGCCCCACAAGCTCCAGCCCGGTTTGCGTACGATCTTGGGTCTCAGCGGTATTAAGCTTTGATACTCGCAAACCATACGAGATATTCTCGCTGACAGTCATGTGTGGAAATAACGCATACGACTGAAACACCATGGATACATCACGATCGGTGGCCGGCAACTTAGTGACATCAGTTTCGCCAATTTTTATACTCCCCGCTGACACCATTTCAAGTCCCGCAATCATTCGCAGCGTTGTTGTTTTACCGCAACCAGAGGGACCTAGCAATGTGACCAGTTCGCCGGCCTCAACGTGCAAAGAAACGTTATCAACCGCCGTTACATCGCCGCCGTACACTTTGCTGACATCGGTAAACTGAACAGAGGCGGCTTTACTCTTTATCGTGGTCGAACCCATGCTATTTTCCAGAGTCAGTTGATTAACGAGCGACCAGCGTTGTGGGTGCAGCTTGCGGCAAACCTCTGCCAATTCGCGACCGACCGACCAGCCGCTGCATCAGCGCAACCGCGCTGAGCATGACAACAATCAGCGCCGTGCTGTAGGCAATAGCAATACCGTAATCGTTATTTTCAACGCGACCGATAATATAGCTAGTCGCCATATTATGCTCGGCACTGACTAGAAATATCACCGCACTGATAGCCGTCATAGCTCGTACAAAACTGAACACCAATGCAGCCAATATTGCCGGACGCATCAGTGGCAAAATGATGTCTTTGAATGTACGCCAACTGTTAGCGCCTAAGGTCAAAGCGGCTTCATCCAGACTTTTATCCAGCTGAGACATGGAGGCTATCCCCGCGCGCACACCAACCGGCATGTTCCTAAAAATAAAACTAACTACCAATATCACTCCGGTACCAGTCAACTCC
>CALKXZ010000100.1 GCA_938003775.1 uncultured Granulosicoccus sp.
CGGTAATCAATACGCCTGCACCATAGATGCCGGTGGGATGGAACTGAACGAATTCCATATCCTGCAAAGGTAGCCCAGCACGCAGTACCATCGCGTTTCCATCACCGGTACAGGTATGCGCAGAGGTGGCTGAGAAATAAGTACGGCCACAGCCGCCAGTAGCCAACACCACCTGATGCGCGCGGAAGCGGTGCAGCTCTCCGGTTGCCAAGTCCAATGAAATCACGCCGCGACACACGCCATCGTCCATGATGAGATCGGTGGCGAAATGTTCGATGTAGAACTCGGCATTGTGCTTTAACGATTGCTGATACAGGGTATGAAGGATGGCGTGACCGGTTCTATCGGCCGCTGCGCAGGTTCGCTGTGCCGTTCCTTCACCAAAATGCGTGGTCATACCGCCAAAAGGACGCTGGTAAATTTTGCCTTCATCAGTGCGCGAGAACGGTACACCGAAGTGTTCCAGTTCAATGACTGCTGGCATGGCCTCGCGACACATGTACTCAATGGAGTCCTGATCGCCTAGCCAATCAGAGCCTTTCACTGTGTCGTACATGTGCCAGGACCAGTGATCATCGCCCATGTTACCCAACGCGGCACTCATGCCACCTTGGGCTGCTACTGTGTGCGAGCGCGTTGGGAACACTTTGGTCACACAGGCGGTTGACAGACCTTGTGCGGCCATGCCTAGCGTGGCACGTAACCCGGCACCGCCTGCCCCTACGACGATGACATCATAGGCGTGGTCGTTAATTTTGTATGCGTTCGTCATGTTGGCTGTTTCAGTGTGCTGTTTCGTTGATTCATATCAGTGTTACGAGTCAGGCCGCAAAGACGATGCGCAGTACCGAGAACACGCCAGTGACACCCAGAGCCGCGGCAGCAAAGGTCACCGCTATGATGGCAACGGTGCGAGCACCGTGAGAGCCAACGTAGTCTTCGATAACTACCTGCAGGCCAAGGCGTGCATGAAAAAAACCAGCCACCAGAAATAGAATCATGACCAGTGCGTTAAACGGCTGGGACAACCATTCTCGGATAGCGATGTAATCCATGCCAGGCAATGAAGCGATGGAAAAAGCGAGCCACAACACCAGCGGGATGAGTGCAATTGCCGTTAGACGCTGTGTCCAGAAATGCTCGGTACCCTCTTTGGCAGATCCAAGCCCTTTGACGCGTGACAGCGGTGTTCTGTAATTGCTCATGATGCGAGTGCCACCATCCAGGTTATTAGTGAGAGGGCAAGTGCAGCTGCCAGGCAGACGTTGCCGGATTTTTTGGCCATGTCCATCTCAAATCCATGGCCGACGTCCCAGAATAAATGCCGTATGCCGTTGGCCATGTGGTAGTACAACGTAATAGTGAAGCCAAATAACGCCAATTTGCCGAACCAGGAGTTGGCAATACCTGACATAAACGCGTAGCTGTCGGGGGAGCCTGCTGCACTGGCAATCAATAACACCAACAGCACAATGGCTGCACTGTTGACAATACCCGTGGCCCGGTGCGCAACCGACAGGTAAGCGGTCAGCGGCAGTTTGTAGTGCTGCAGATGTGGCGAGAGAGGTCGCTTGTCGTTCCAGGCCATAGAAGATTCCAGATTGTAGGTCGGCCAACACCGGCCGCTTGCGTAAAGTGTTACGTTAATTGATTGAAAACAGGGCAGGCAGTGCGCATTTAGAAGTCCGTACAGCGACCCTTTTTCTCCCAGTCGCCAAAACGAGTCGGTTCAGGGCCGGTTTGGCCGCCGTGTTCGTCGGGTCGCTCCACTGGCAGATCATGCTGTGGCGCGGTGGCATCGTGCGCCACATGGTCAGTTTGCGGGCGCTGGTTGGTGTCAGAGCGGTGGCTGCTGACATCAATTTCAGGGCTCTGTTTGGGTGTGGTTGTCATGGAATAGTAGCTTTGTGTGGTGTCATGCAGTTAACGTTCGTATAACAATAGTAACAAGTCACTTTAGTGCAGACCTCCGGATAGCGAGGAAAGTGCCGAATTTTCCACCAATAGAATGAATTAAGGATCTGATCTTATGAGTGAACAATGGGCAGAAATGCTCAGAGCGAATGGCCTGCTGGTGCAAGGCGACAGTGAACCGGTGCCGGCTAGTGTGGATGAATTGACGTGGTCGACGCCTCAACTCATTGATCTTTCAGGGTTTAAAATAATTGAGATCACCGGTGACGATGCAAGCGATTTCTTGCAAGGCCAATTTTGTAATGACTTGTCGGTGGTCTCATCCACACACGCACAAATAACCGGTTACTGCACCCCTAAGGGCAGGTTACTCGCACTTCCCACCATCGTTGGCTTTGCTGGCGGTTACCGCGTACTCGTGCCTGAGAGTGTGGCGACAGACTTTGTCCAGCGACTGAGAATGTTCATTATGCGCGCCAAGGTTGTCGTCACTGAACGTGATGATTGGCTATGCACCGGCATCATCGCTGATGAATCAGGCAACGTTGGGCCGTTACAGGACCTGTTGGGTGCATTACCCGCAGCGCCGCTGGACGTGGCCAGTGGTGAGCAGATGCAGCTTATTCGCTGGCACGACGAGCCGCACGGCTCACCTACGGCAGGGCGGCTCGCCGCTCGCTACCTGATCTTAACCAGCGTGACTGATCAGCTAGCGTTATGGTCTGCAGTCGATAAAAACCAATGGTGCTCAGCACCGCGTTGGCAACTGGCCGATATTCAGGCAGGAGTGCCCTGTATTACAGCCGGTGTGTCCGACACGTTTGTACCGCAAATGATCAACCTGCAACTAATCAACGGTTTAAGTTTTACCAAAGGTTGTTACCCCGGTCAGGAAATTGTGGCGCGTATGCAGTACCTGGGAAAGCTTAAGCGGCACATGAGATTGTTGCACTTGCCGCTCGCCGCGACTACTGAGGCATCTGCTGAACCGACATTAACGTTACCTGGCGACACGCTATCAACCGCTGACGATGCCAACGCAGGCATCGTCGTGGACGCCGTTCGAATAGGTGACAGTCATCTGGCTTTGCTGGCAGTGGTTAAAGTCTCTGCCAATACGGCACCACTACGCTTGCAGGGTCACGACCTCGTAGCGGTGGACCTGCCGTATGCATTACCGTCGCTGGTCGAACACACAGCAGACGCGGGGTGATTGTGTGGCGTTGATTTATCGCGCGGCCAATATGGTTGAAGCGCAATTGGTCGTTGATGAACTTCGGGCAGGCGGCATGGCCGCACACATCACAGGCTCATACTTGAGCGGTGCTATTGGCGAACTGCCCCCTTCCGATGTCATCGGTGTTTGGCTTGAGGAGTCGCGACACCGCGAGCGTGCCAGAGAGATTATCGAGGATTTTGAGAGTAGTCGCCAACGTCCGACACGAGACTGGCAGTGTGATAGGTGTCAGGAGTGGGTTGGTCGCGAGTTTGGGGCGTGCTGGCAATGTGGCCAGCCTCGCCCATTCGATACTGTTTAACGTTTAACGCAGCGACGCAAACCTAATGCAAGGAGGCAAATAACTTGCGTCGGTATTGACCGACCAGTGGATCATCGCCCAGCACGTTGAACAGCGCGAGCAGCTTCACTCGCGGTGCACCGTCGTTGTATTGCGCATCGGTTTCTACTAGCCTTAGAAGGTGATCCATACCCGCTTGAACATTGCCAGCCAGCGCCTCCGCTATGGCCAACTTATAACGGGTTTCGCTGCTGCTCGGATCTTTATCCAGTTCTGCCTGTAAAGCGTGCGGGCTGACGCTGGAATCACTTTCACGGGCCAGTTCAAGGATGCCAGCCAGTCGCCGACCCTGGGTGCTGTCGCGCTCTGTTTCTGGTAAGGCTTTCAAGCAACTTTCTGCCGTGTCGAGATCACCCATGCTGATGCAGACTTGGCCCAGCGCCAGTAGTACCTCGACGTTTTCCGGATCGTCGGCCTGGGCTTGCTGCAACACTGTGCGCGCCTCTTCATTCTGACCCTGTTCGAACAGCGCCATGGCACTGGCGACCCGATTGTCGCCCGGTGTTGCTTCCTCAGCAGGTTCCTCGTCCGCAAGCGCTGGTCCAACGTTGGCCTCCAGAAACGCGCGAACCTCGCTTTCTGGTAACGCACCCATGAATTCGTTGACCAGCTCTCGGTTGTGGAATAATTTCACGGTGGGCAGGCTGCGAATGCCCAGCTGCTGAGCAATACCCTGATGCTTTTCGGTGTCGAGTTTGGCCAGAATAAAAGCACCGTTATACTCAATCGCCAGTTTTTCAAGAATGGGCATTAGAGATTTGCACGGACCACACCAGTCGGCCCAGAAATCCACTAACACGGGCACCTTGTCAGAACCTTCCACCACTACTTGCATGAAGTTCTGTTCGTCCAATTGCACAATGTAGGGCGAGTCGGCCATGAAATTTTCCGCGATTGATATGTGTGTGGTGATGCAAGTGTGTCGCCTGCGAGCACATTATTCAAGAGACGCAGACCAGATGGGGCAGGTGCAGCACTCACCGGCGCTTGCAAATGAACCGGGATTGGTTGCCATAGCCAATGGCGGCGCGCATCGGTGGCATAGGCTACACTTCGCGCCTGCAAGGTTTGCTAACACCCGATCTGTACCGACAATGCCAGCCCTTCCTACCGTCAAGTGATACCGTTATTGTGAGCGATCAATACAACGCCTCCTCGATAGAAGTGCTCAGTGGGCTGGACCCTGTGCGCAAGCGCCCGGGTATGTACACCGATACGCAGCGACCCAACCACCTGGCACAGGAAGTTATTGACAACAGTGTGGATGAAGCACTGGCAGGGCATGCCTCAGATATCCGTGTGACCTTGTACAAGGACGGTTCGCTGGAGGTTATTGATGATGGTCGTGGTATGCCAGTGGATATGCACCCGAAACTAAAAAAACCGGGTGTGGAAGTCATTCTCACAACGCTGCACGCGGGCGGCAAATTCTCCAACGATAATTATCGTTTTTCAGGTGGCCTGCACGGCGTGGGTGTATCTGTGGTCAACGCATTGTCAAAGAAGCTCGAAGTGTCCATACGTCGCAAAGGCCATGAATTTTTGGCCACATTTAAAAACGGCCACGTTGATAAGAAGCTAGTACCTGCGGGTAAGGTCGGTCAGCGTAATACGGGCACGCGAATACGTTTCTGGCCAGACAAGAAATATTTTGACACTGACAAAATCTCCCTGCCAAAGCTGCGGCATCTGTTGCGCGCCAAAGCGGTTCTATGCCCTCAGTTGCGAGTCCGCCTGCACGATGAGAGCAGCGGCGAGAAGGATGAATGGTTTTATGAAGATGGATTAGTGGACTACCTGAATTCTGCCGTGGAAGGATTTGAACGATTACCCGAGCAACCGTTATCAGCCAGCATGACCTCCAGCACTGAAACAGCTGATTGGGCGGTGGTGTGGTTGCCCGAAGGTGGTGAGGGTGTGCACGAGAGTTACGTCAATCTGGTGCCTACGGCGCAGGGTGGTACGCACGTGAACGGACTACGCACGGGCTTAACCGATGCGGTGCGCGACTTTGCTGATCACCGTAACCTGTTGCCGCGTGGGGTGAAAATCGCACCTGAAGATGTGTGGGACAAGGTCAACTATGTGCTGTCGGTGAAGTTGGAAGACCCGCAGTTCTCAGGGCAGACCAAGGAGCGGCTGTCATCGCGGGAATGTGTTGTGTTCATTGCAGGGGTAGTCAAGGATCACACCGCGCAGTGGTTGAACCAGCACGCTGAAACTGGCGATCAGATAGCCCAGTTGGCTATTGCCAGTGCCCAGGCAAGGGCTCGATCTGGCAAAAAAGTCGTGCGCAAAAAGCTGACCAGCGGGCCTGCGCTGCCGGGCAAGCTGGCTGATTGCAGTTCAACCGATCTGAATATGACTGAATTGTTTCTGGTCGAGGGTGATTCTGCCGGGGGCTCTGCCAAGCAGGCCAGAGACCGGAATTTTCAGGCCATCATGCCGCTGCGCGGCAAGATTCTTAACACCTGGGAGGCAGACATCGATCAGATACTCGGCTCGCAGGAGGTCAATGACATTTCAGTGGCCATTGGCATGGATCCGGGTACCTCAGATCTGAGCAAATTGCGTTATGGCAAAATTTGTATTTTGGCAGATGCAGACTCGGATGGTGCGCACATTGCCACATTAATCTGTGCGTTGTTCGTCCGTCACTATCGCGCACTGGTGCAGGCGGGCCATGTGTATGTGGCCATGCCACCGCTGTTCAGAATCGATGTTGGGAAGGCGGTTTTCTACGCGGTGGATGAAGATGAGCGGGTAGGGATCATGGCCCGTATCGAAGCCGAGAAACTCAAAGGCAAGGTGAGTGTGACGCGTTTTAAAGGGCTGGGTGAGATGAATCCCATGCAGCTGCGTGAAACATCGGTCGCCCCAGATACACGACGACTCATTCGTCTAACTGTCAGTGATGGTGACGATACCCACAAAACGTTGGACATGATGCTGGCCAAAAAGCGCTCATCGGATCGTAAGCGCTGGCTTGAAAACAAGGGTGATTTGGCCGACGTACAGTTATGAGCGCGTCCACGACCACGCCACAAGCGCTCGAATATGTGACCACGACTACCCCACAGCCCGGCGAGTGGCGTGATGTGTGTGCAGGAATTAGCTGGTTGCGAATGCCACTGCCATTTGCCTTGAATCATGTGAACTGCTGGTTATTGGGTGAGCCGGGTAACCAGGTGTTGATTGACACGGGTGTCAGTATTCCCTCAACGCATACGTACTGGCAGCAGGCGCTGGGTATTCATTCCAATGAAACAACCAACGTTCCTGAAACTCTTGTGGTGACACATTTTCATCCGGATCATATGGGTATGGCAGGCTGGTTTGCAGAAGCGGGCAGTCAATTGCTGGGTAGTCAGATTGAGGTAGAGCTGGCGCACGCTATCTGGCATGTTGAAGATTCTCAGTACGGTGATTTCTATGCCGATTGGTATCATAGCCACGGTCTGCCACAGAGTACGATTGACGCCGTTCGCGGCAAAGGCAATACCTATCGCAAAATTGTTGGTCAGCCGCCGTCTGAATCGTCGTGGACCTATCTATTAGAAGGTCAGACAGTTGAGCTTGGCGGCGAGGCGTATCACGTAATGACAGGGCGTGGCCATGCCCCAGATATGATCATGTTGTACCGAGAGCGAGACCATGTACTGATTGCCGCCGACCAAGTGCTACCCAATATCACACCTAACGTCAGTGTTATGCCGAGGCTGGAAGACCCGGACCCCTTGTCCAGTTTTTTAACAACACTTGAATATCTGAAGCAGTTGCCTTCAGATACGCTGGTGCTGCCCTCGCACGGGATACCCTTTAGAGGTTTGCACACACGCTTGGATTTTCTAGCATCTCATCATGATGATCGACTAAGTGAGGTACTGGATGCCTGTGTCGGTTGTGTGTCCGCCCATGATTTGTTCAAGGTATTGTTTCACCGAGAGTTGGACGCACAGCAAATGTCGTTTGCGCTCGGTGAGAGTCTGGCGCACTTACACTATCTAGAAAATCGCAATCAACTGGCGCGCGTTACCAGTGACGGTGCTGTGCGATTTCAGCGCGTATAAACAAGCCGATATGGATGCGATCCGTGATGACACCGGATTCAAATTCATGGCTCTTGTGACGAACGATTTTCACCAAGATTTCTTATCGATGGCTGGACAAACAGGGCTGTGCCCGCGTACCATTCGTACGAATTTGCCTCTTTGAGGTTAGGTTGCGGGGAAATCTGGCTAGGGCAGCAGCTTTTCCCGTTTTTGTGTGAGCCACACTGGAACCTTCACTGCCGTGTCCCGACCTGCCATCCTCGTCCTTGCTGACGGTACTTGTTTTCACGGCACAGCCATTGGTGTTGATGGTGTGTCAGTGGGTGAAGTGGTTTTCAATACAGCCATGACGGGCTATCAGGAAATTCTGACTGACCCCTCATACGCCCGGCAAATAGTCACCCTGACCTACCCACATATTGGCAATACCGGGGCTAATCATGAGGACCTTGAGTCCACTGCCGTTCACTGTAGCGGGTTGATCATTCGTGATCTGCCGCGGCTGCACAGTAATTTTCGCGCAGAGCAAAGCCTTGAAGAGTTTTTAATCGACCACCAGGTCGTGGCTATTAGCGACATAGACACACGCGCACTGACGCGACATTTGCGCGATAACGGTGCTCAGAACGGCTGTATTATGGCGGGCCCCGATGTCGACGTACCAGAACCTAACGTAACTCCTACGCAGGTGCCAACCGCTGCACAGGTGACAGCGCAACGTGCGGCACAGGCGTTTCCAGGGCTTGCGGGTATGGATCTGGCCAAAGAGGTGACTTGCTCAGAACCCTACCAATGGCAGTCGGGAAGCTGGAAGCTGGCTGCATCCGACACTGCGCCCACACATACTTCCGATTCCGTTGGTCATCAAACGCACATTGTGGCAATGGATTTCGGTGTTAAGCACAATATTTTGCGTCTGTTTGTCGACCGTGGCTGTTCAGTCACCGTGGTACCTGCGACTTACACCGCCGATCAGATTCGTGCCTTGCATCCCAATGGTTTGTTCTTGTCCAATGGCCCGGGTGATCCAGAACCTTGCGACTATGCCATCCAGACCATTACCGAGCTGCTGGCCGATGGTGTGCCCACGTTTGGTATTTGTCTCGGACACCAACTACTGGCATTGGCCTCTGGTGCAAAAACGATCAAAATGAAATTCGGTCATCACGGTGCGAACCATCCCGTGTTGGATGTTGCTACGGGTCGCGTCATGATTAGTAGCCAGAACCATGGTTTTGCGGTGGATGCTGAATCACTTAACGACACACTAGCCATTACGCATGTGTCCCTGTTTGATCAGTCGTTGCAGGGTATTCGACGGCTGGATGTACCTGCTTTTAGTTTCCAAGGGCACCCTGAAGCAAGCCCAGGACCACATGATGTGGTTGAGTTATTCGATCAGTTCTTAAAGTTGATACCCACCGCCTGACGCGTCTCGTCGCTATTATCGCCAGAATAGTTTTCACATCATGCCAAAACGCGCTGACATAAAAAGCGTCCTGATTATCGGTGCAGGTCCTATCGTTATCGGACAGGCTTGCGAGTTCGATTACTCCGGCGCACAGGCTTGTAAAGCGCTGCGCGAAGAGGGGTATCGGGTAATCCTGGTCAATTCGAATCCGGCCACTATCATGACCGATCCGGATATGGCCGATGCAATCTACATTGAGCCAATTGACTGGCGGGTTGTCAAAAATATCATCGCGCGTGAACGCCCGGACGCGCTACTGCCGACCATGGGCGGACAAACAGCGTTGAACTGTGCGCTGGACTTGGATCGCGAAGGCGTGCTGGATGAGTTTGATGTAGAGATGATCGGCGCACGCCCCGAGGCTATCGACATGGCTGAGGATCGAGAAAAATTTCGTGTAGCAATGACCGAGATTGGTCTAGCTACTCCCAAGGCTGCCATTGCGCACTCGCTCGAAGAGGCCTGGATCGGCCAACAGGACATCGGTTTTCCGTGCATCATTCGACCTTCGTTCACGATGGGCGGTAGCGGTGGTGGCATTGCATACAACCGCGAAGAATTCGAAGAAATTATTACCCGTGGTTTGGATCTTTCACGCACTACGGAAGTATTGCTGGAAGAGTCCGTGCTGGGGTGGAAAGAGTACGAAATGGAGGTGGTGCGTGATAACGCCGACAACGTCATCATTGTCTGCTCGATCGAAAACCTCGACCCGATGGGTATTCACACGGGTGACTCGATTACTGTCGCACCGGCACAGACGCTAACGGACAAGGAATACCAGATCATGCGTGATGCCTCGTGCGCGGTATTGCGCAAGATCGGTGTCGATACCGGCGGGTCAAACGTGCAGTTTGCGATTAATCCCGTCAACGGCAGCATGATCATTATCGAGATGAATCCTCGAGTATCGCGCTCATCGGCATTGGCCTCCAAGGCAACCGGATTTCCGATTGCACGCGTGGCGGCTAAATTGGCGGTGGGTTATACACTTAATGAACTGCGCAATGAGATTACCGGTGGCTTGACGCCTGCTTCGTTCGAACCCAGCATTGACTACGTCGTGACCAAGGTGCCGCGTTTTACCTTTGAAAAATTTCCATCTGCGGACAACCGACTGACGACCCAAATGAAGTCAGTGGGTGAGGTGATGGCCATTGGTCGAACG
Organism: uncultured Granulosicoccus sp.; assembly: GCA_938003775.1. Taxonomy (GTDB): domain Bacteria; phylum Pseudomonadota; class Gammaproteobacteria; order Granulosicoccales; family Granulosicoccaceae; genus Granulosicoccus. Next base: position 10,183 of record CALKXZ010000100.1, read on the forward strand.
TTCAAGGAATCGTTACAAAAAGCCCTACGCGGGCTTGAAATTGACGTCTGTGGTTTTGATGAAATTGTGCCTGCTGGGCTCGCCACGACTGATCGCGCTGCATTGATCGATAGCGAAATTCGTCAAGCGCGTGAGCGACGCTTATGGTATGTCGCTGAAGCCTTTCGAGATGGTCAGAGTGTCGAGCAGTTGTTTCAATCCACGGCGATCGACCCCTGGTTTTTAAGCCAAATAAAAGAAATTATCGACTCTGAACTTAGTGTTGCGCAACGAAGCTTGGCCTCTCTTGACAGCCGCACCCTACGAGCGCTCAAACGAGATGGTTTCAGTGACATGAGACTGGCGCACTTACTTGGTGTGAGTGAACAACGAGTACGCGAGCACCGGCAAGCGCAGGGTGTCAAACCGGTCTACAAGCGGGTCGATTCCTGTGCGGCTGAATTTGCTAGCAATACCGCTTACATGTACTCCACCTATGAACAGTATTGTGAGTCAGACCCATCGAGTCGAAAAAAGATCATGGTACTCGGTGGTGGTCCCAATCGTATTGGTCAAGGTATAGAGTTTGACTACTGTTGTGTGCACGCGGCACTAGCCCTACGTGATGATGGTTATGAAACCATCATGGTTAACTGTAACCCTGAAACCGTGTCCACAGATTTTGACACCTCTGACAGGTTGTATTTCGAACCACTTACGCTGGAAGATGTACTGGCTATTATCGATGTGGAACAACCCGTCGGTGTGATCGTGCAGTACGGTGGTCAAACACCGCTGAAGCTGGCAAGAGATCTCCTGGCTGCGGGTGCACCCATTATCGGGACATCTCCAGATTCCATCGATCTGGCAGAGGATCGAGAGCGCTTTCAGCAGCTGATTGAACAGCTTGGTCTCAAGCAACCGCCCAATCGCACCGCCAGAACGTCTGAAGATGCGTTACAGCTGGCCGACGAGATCGGTTATCCGCTGGTTGTGCGGCCCAGCTATGTACTGGGTGGGCGAGCGATGGAGATTGTGCGAGAAGCCAGTGAATTGTCGCGCTATATGGCCGAAGCGGTGAGTGTTTCCAACGAGTCCCCGGTGCTACTTGATCGTTTTTTGAATGATGCCGTGGAAGTCGATGTCGATGCCATCTGCGATGGTGAACATGTGGTGATAGGGGGCATCATGGAGCACATAGAGGAGGCAGGTATTCACTCCGGTGATTCGGCCTGCTCGTTGCCCCCTTTCAGTCTATCGAAAGAACGTTGCGACGAGCTATCTCAGCAGGTGACGCAAATGGCAAAAGGCTTGGGGGTCATTGGCCTTATGAATACCCAGTTTGCCATCCAAGGTGACACTGTCTATGTGCTTGAGGTTAATCCGCGCGCTTCGCGAACCGTGCCGTTTGTCTCCAAAGCAACCGGTGTGCAGTTGGCCAAGGTTGCCGCTCGTTGCATGGTGGGTCAGACATTGACCGAGCAGGGCAAGCTGACGCTACCGCAACCGCGTTTCTTTAGTGTTAAAGAGTCTGTGTTTCCGTTTGCCAAATTTCCTGGTGTCGATCCACTGTTGGGCCCTGAAATGAAGTCCACGGGTGAAGTCATGGGCTCTGGTGAGAGCTTTGGTGAAGCCTTTTATAAAGCCTCGCTGGGCGCCTCCACCGAATTACCGCAATCAGGTGTGGCGTTTATCAGTGTGCGCGATCAGGACAAGACAGGTGTGGTGGCTGTGGCCAGCAGCTTGGTTGAGGCAGGCTTTGAGCTGCTAGCAACCGACGGCACCCAGTCTGTGATTAGCAATGCGGGCATAGAGTGTCAACGAATCAATAAATTGCAGCAGGGTCAACCGCATATACTTGATCAGATCAAGAACGATGTCATTAGTCTGATTATTAATACCACCGATGGTCGACAAGCCATCAGCGACTCCTACTACATTCGTCAGCAGGCGCTGGGTCGAAAAATACCCTACACAACAACACTCTCAGGCGCGAGTGCGATCTGCGAAGCCTTGTCTTTCTCGACAAGTGCGCCGGTCTATCGGCTCAGTGATATTCATTCGGAGATAGCTCGATGAACAAGGTTCCCATGACCAAACGCGGCGAAACACTGCTGCGCGAAGAACTGGTTGATTTAAAGGCTAACCAGCGACCCGCCGTTATTCAGGCTATTGCTGAGGCGCGTGAACACGGAGACTTGAAAGAGAATGCCGAGTATCACGCTGCACGCGAGCAGCAGAGTTTCATTGAAGGTCGGATCAAGGAGATTGAAGCGAAGCTGTCAATGGCACAGGTTATTGACGTGACCAGTTTGCCCCGCACGGGCAAGGTCGTATTTGGTGCAACGGTAAAATTACTCGACTTGGATTCTGACGACGAGATTATTTATCAAATTGTCGGAGATGACGAGGCGGATCTAAAAGCGCGTCGCATTAGTTTTGGTTCACCGGTTGCCAAAGCACTGATTGGCAAGCTTGAAGGTGACGACGTAGGGGTGAGAACACCCAATGGCATTCGCGAGTACGAAGTGCTGGAAGTTAGCTATATCTGAAGTTGGTCACATTATTGCGATCTACTCGTTATGGACATTTGTTCATGAATGTTATCGCCAGGCGATGTTCGCTGTTTCTGTGGCACAATACGCCGTGTATTTGACAGGCAGTGCGCCTCGTTAAGACTCATCGTTATTTTTCGTCTGTGCCTGTCGTTTAGCGTGTGTCACTATATGCCGTTCTGTGAAAAAAAAAATCTGATTCAGATTGGTGCGGACTTATCCCGTGGTTTACCCAGTGGTCAGCCCATTAGCCAGCCCATTAGTCAGCCCATTAGTCAGCCAACTAGTCAGCCCAGTTGTCAGCCAACTAGTGCAGGCGCTGCCACTGCA
>CALKXZ010000101.1 GCA_938003775.1 uncultured Granulosicoccus sp.
CCAATGCGGCTGCACCCAAGGCATCCCCCTGAATGGCGATCCGTGCACGCCGAACAGATCCAGGGCTTTTTCGACATCCCGGTCGACAATGTCTATGCCTCACCACTATTGTTGCTCGACATCTGGCGCAGCAAATACGACAACCTGGTGGTGGTTTCTCCCGATGTGGGTGGTGTTGTGCGTGCCCGAGCAGTTGCCAAACAACTGGACGATGCGGACCTGGCTATTATTGACAAACGAAGGCCGCAAGCCAATCAAGCACAGGTGATGCATATTATCGGAGAAGTGGCCGATCGCACCTGCGTCATTATTGACGATATGGTGGATACTGCAGGCACGCTGTGTAAGGCGGCCGAGGCGCTCAAAGAACACGGGGCCACCAAGGTGGTGGCGCTGGCCACCCATCCGGTGCTCTCAGGCCAGGCCATTGCTAATCTGAACGATTCGGTGTTAGACGAACTGGTGGTAACTGACACCATTCCGTTGTCAGAGGGTGCTCGGGCTTGTGAGCGCGTACGCCAATTATCGGTAGCAGACTTATTGGGCGAAACCATTCGACGTATTCATGAAGATGAGTCCGTCAGCTCTGTCTATATGGATTGAGCCGCTCGGGTTGAGCCGCTCGGGTTGAGCCGCTCAACTCATATTCTGAATTATTATCTGATATACTCCGCCGGCTCTGCCTGGTCGCGGGCAGTGACGGGTGCACCAATCCCGGTGGCACCTATATTCGGAGAATCGACATGTCTGACGATAATATAAGCGTCAACGTCACGTCGCGCAGCGTTTTTGGGAAAGGTGCGAGCCGCCGCCTGCGTCGTGACAATCTGGTCCCTGGCATCGTGTATGGCGATGACAAAGAACCTCAAGCTGTTCAACTCAAGCATAACGAGGTTATCAAACACCTCGAAAATGAAGCTTTCTATTCCCAGCTGCTAGCGCTGAGTGTCGACGGGGCTGAACCCGTACGTGCGCTGCTCAAGGATGTACAACGACACCCCTACAAGCAACAGGTTTTGCACATGGATTTCATGCGCGTTGTGGCTGGAGCCGAGTTGCAAGTCAGCGTTCCATTGCACTTCATCAATGAAGACGTGTGTGTGGGTGTAAAAGCGGGTGGCGGGATCATAAGCCATAACGAAAACGAGGTTCTGGTCGCTTGTCGACCGCGTGATATTCCTGAGAGCATCGAGGTGGATATGGCGGCTCTGAATATTGGCGACTCAGTTCACCTGTCTAATCTGACCTTGCCAGAGGGCGTGCGTCTGGTCGATTTACATGAAGCTCATGACGATTCAGATCGCCAAGTAGCTGGTGTTAACGCACCGCGTGTGGAAGTCGAGCCTACTGACGACGAAGTACCGGCAGCCGATGTACCGACCACTGATACGCCTGACGACAGCGCTCAGTGATGCAAGCTTTAAGAGCCTGTCATTGACAGATGACAGGCTCTGTTAGTTTGAGAAAGCCATGCCTGGTGACAACATCGAATTTCAACTGATTGCAGGCTTCGGTAATCCGGGTGCTGAGTACGCTGGTACCCGTCATAACGCAGGCTTCTGGTTTATCGATGAACTAGCCCACCAACTGGGCGCTACGTTCAACAACGACAAGCGCTTTTTTGCAGCTGTGGCCAGTGCGCAGGTCAACGGACGCAAGCTACTGTTGGTCAAGCCAATGAATTACATGAATAACAGTGGTCAAGGTCTTTGCGCTGTTGCGCGCTTCTTCAAAATCGTTCCAGAAAAAGTGCTTGTGGCCTATGATGAGCTAGACCTACCTCCCGGGCATGTACGATTAAAAAAAGGCGGGGGGCACGGCGGTCACAATGGTATGCGCGATGCGATAGCAAAATGTGGTGCTGATTTCTGGCGATTGCGTATTGGTATTGGTCATCCTGGGCATAAAAGTGCGGTGTCCGGTTACGTGCTCAAACGTGCATCGAAAGATCATCAGCGGTTAATTGACGAGGCCATAGAGCTAGCCTTGAGAGAGGCCATGACCATTATTGACGGCGACATCAACGTGGCGACCAAAACACTGCACAGCCACAAACCCGAATCGCCAGCTGATTCCTGACAACACAACGGTACTACTAGGCTGTAGGCACGCAGCTTCTTGTAATGCAGAGAAGCGGTCGATGCAAAGTGACCTAGTTAACCGGACTAATCGACAAAGGTACACCTAACATGGGTTTTAAATGCGCAATAGTGGGACTGCCCAATGTGGGTAAATCCACGCTGTTCAATGCCCTGACCAAAGCCGAGATAGCGGCGGAAAACTACCCTTTCTGCACCATTGAACCCAATGTGGGTATTGTGCCGGTTCCTGACCTTCGACTGGATTCACTGGCGAAGATCGTTTCACCGCAACGCATTCTGCCCACTACCATGGAATTTGTGGATATTGCCGGTCTGGTGGCTGGTGCGTCCAAGGGTGAAGGTCTGGGTAACCAGTTTCTGGCTAACATTCGCGAAACAGATGCTATTGCCCATGTGGTTCGCTGTTTTTCTGATGACGATGTCATACACGTCGCCGGTAAGGTTGACCCTTTGGATGATGTGGAAACCATCAACACCGAACTGTTGCTGGCCGATATGGATACGATAGAAAAAGCGTTATTAAAAATAAAGAAAACCGCAAAATCTGCGAACAAAGAAGCCATTGCTGAGCAAGCGTTTTTACAAAAGCTGGCCGATGCGTTGGGCGAGGGCACCGCCGTTCGTACCCTGGACATGAACGAGCAGGAGCGTGGCTGGTTACGCCACTACCACTTGTTAACGGTAAAGCCGACCATGTATATCGCCAATGTGGACGAAGGAGGGTTTGAAGATAACCCGCTACTGGAAACCTTACGGGAACGAGCGGCTGGTGAAGGCGCCAATGTAGTGCCCGTCTGTGCGGCTATTGAGGCTGAAATCGTACAATTGGATGATGATGATAAGCAGGATTTTCTCAGTGAAATGAATCTGGATGAGCCGGGTCTTAACCGAGTTATTCGTGCTGGCTATGAGTTACTTGGATTGCAGACCTTCTTCACTGCCGGTGAAAAAGAAGTACGCGCCTGGACAGTTCGCGCCGGTGCAACGGCACCTCAGGGTGCTGGCCGTATCCACACAGACTTTGAAAAAGGTTTTATTCGTGCCGAAGTCGTTGGCTATGAAGACTACGTGGAATTTAATGGTGAAAGTGGTGCTAAGGATGCTGGCAAATGGCGGTTAGAGGGCAAAGACTACGTCATGCGTGAAGGCGATGTGGTGCACTTCAGGTTCAACGTTTGAGTACAGCGGGTTACGATAGCCTGTATCTCACCACGGCATGAACCACAGTTGGTGCCAGCCTGCAGATGCTGTCCAATAGCGGCAATACTGAAACATCCCTGTTGCATAACGGCAGTTTTAATGTCGGTCACACCAACGTTGAAACAACTGCAAACAATAGCACCCTTGTCAGGTTGGTCTGTACCTGCGCGAGCAGCGAGTAACCGCCAACGACGTGTTGATTGACGCCAATCTGCATCGAGTTGCTCCTGTACCCATGAGCGCGATGCAACCACAGGTGTTGGTGCCAAATAAAGCAGGCTTTGCAGCACATCGCCCGCAAATAATGCGTGTTGTGATACTTCTTTGGTCGAATCGTGATTACTGAGCATATCGGGTGTGGTGACGGATGTTTTTTTAAGCATTCCCAACAGTGTTTGCCGAAGATTTTGTGTAGACCATTGACTGGCCATTTCCACACGCCAACCTGCCGTAATCGGCGCGATGGCCCAGTAGTCGATACCAACAATAGATTGCATATCAGGTTTTTCACGGCTCACCAGTAGTGCAAAGCTGCGTGCGTTAAATTTGTGGATGGACACTGCCTGATTCTTCAATGCAGGTTGCTTGGAGTAGGGGTCCATTTGTGAAGCAACCAGGGTATTAACGCGAGCGAGTGAGGAAAACGGGTTAGTCCAGTGCATGGGGGAAAATACGTGTCCCGGTGTTTGTCGATCACTTAGCAGGGCACGCAGTAATACCTCTGCGTGTAGCGAGCGCATGCGCACTATATCTGCATCAGTGATACCGAAGGCAAGCGCATCCTTAGGGTTGATTTCTACAAATGGTTCACTCAAGTGTCTTTGCAGCCTAACGCTATAACCGGTTCGCGTCATGGTATGCCACTGGTCTCTGATACGACCGGTGTTCAGTATCATAGGATATTCGCTGGTTGAGTGTGCATGACCAACCTGTGCAGGGTTGGTTGCAACCATAACAGCGCGTTTATCGGTGGTGAAGAAACCACCCTGATCAAAGAAGCGAATGGGCTTGGATGTTATTGAACCACGCTTACAAGGCCAATAGAAGGGCTGGAGTACTTCGTAGTCTTCATCGCTGATAGTGGCTGTAGCACCAATATCAAAATCGCGCTGACCGTTATTTTCGTAACAGGAAAGTGCCGCATGCTCGCGAAAAATATCCGCAGGTGAGTTGAAATCAAAACCATGCTCAAAACCCATCTTGCGTGCCACTTGGCAAATGGCTTGCCAGTCAGCAAGCGCTTCACCTGCAGCGGTTTTAAATTTTCTCTGCCGTGATATGCACCGTTCTGAATTAGTTACCGTGCCGTCCTTTTCGCCCCAGGCATGTGCTGGTAGGCAGACATGTGCACAGTCCAGTGTATCCGATTGTGCGCTGACATCAGAGACAATAACCAGAGGACAGTGTTTTAGCGCTTGTTTCACGGCATCCGCTTTGGGCATGCTGTCCACCGGATTGGTGCCTAAGATCCAGATAGCTTGGATAGAGCCGTTGGCAACAGCTTTGAACATATCCACCGCGCAAAGCCCGGGCCTAGTTGCCATATGCGGTGAGCTCCAGAACTTTTGGACCCAGTGTTGATGTTGTGGGTTATTCAACTCCATATGGCAGGCCAGCATGGTCGCCAGCGCACCGACTTCACGACCACCCATAGCATTAGGTTGCCCGGTAATCGAAAATGGACCCATGCCAGTTTTGCCAATGCGTCCCGTTGCAAGATGGGTATTAATGATGGCACATACCTTTTCAGTGCCATTGCGAGATTGATTAACACCTTGACTGTACAGCGTGACGGTTTTTTTTGTCTGCGCCACTTTTTTATAAAACTGAGACAGTAGATCCGCTTCAATGCCCGTGGTTTTCGCCGTCTGTTCCAAGGTCCAGTCGTGAGCATTGATACGTGCATCATCAAAGCCATTGACGTGTTGGCGAAGGTAATTGTAATCACAGGCATTATGTTCGATCAGGTAGTGAAGCAATCCCACGAACAACGCGGTGTCGGTATCGGGCCGTATAGCAAGATGGAGGTCAGCGGCGTCCGCGGTAACTGTACGTCTTGGGTCCACAACTACTAGAAACAGAGAAGATCGCCTGCTCTTTTCTGCCATGATCCGCTGAAATACTACTGGGTGGCACCAAGCTAAATTCGAACCTACTAGGATGATCAGATCAGCCGATTCCAGGTCTTCATAACAACCGGGTACTGTATCTGTTCCAAACGCACGCTTATGTCCAACCACACTTGACGCCATGCATAATCGTGAATTGCTATCGATGTTGGCTGTGCCAAGCCAGCCTTTGGTCAGTTTGTTAACAACGTAATAGTCTTCGATGAGTAACTGACCACTGACGTAAAATGCAACCGATTCTCGCCCATAGGTGGCTATGGTTTGATTAAGTTTTAGTGCCACATGGTCTGTAGCGTGGTCCCAACTAACCCGTTGACCATTCACATAGGGATACAGCAATCGCTGGTGCGTACTCAACGTATTAGCCAGATCGGAGCCTTTCGAACATAGTTTACCGCTATTCGCTGGGTGCGCAGGATCGCCTTGAATAGCGGGCAGACCCTTTTCATTTGGCGTAACCAGTACCCCACAGCCAACGCCACAGTAAGGACAGGTCGTTTTTCTATGGGTGGTATCAATCACCTGTAGCTCTCACTACGCTTCGTTGCCTGTGCAGATCTGTGGTCTTGCCTTGTGAATCTATCTGTTCTTCAGGAAGCTGCAGGCCCAAATGAAGTCGTTGATTGCACAGGCGCACTGGGAAGCGTTGGGTGCAGCCTGAGTCTTCACCTTGTGCGCAACCATCGCGTAGAGAAATAACCCAATTGTGCAACGGACACGTTACACAATCATCGTGCACGATACCCTGACTCAGAGGGCCACCAGAATGCGGACATTTGTCCTCAACGGCAAAGACTTCATCGGTTGCAGTTCTGAATACAGCAATAGTGCGGTGTTGAAGTTTGACGCGACGAGCACCGCGAATCGGGATGTCTTGTAGCGTGCCTATGTCTAACCACTGAATAACTTGTGGGCTGTCTGGTATGTGGGGTAGGGTGCTCATGCAACCACCTTGAGACGTTGAGCATCCAGAACATCGAATTCATGCGCATGTTCACCAGCCACACGAGCCGCCCACGGATCGACCTGCGCCACCGACTGTGACAGACGAAAGCGGTCGTGATAAGCATCCCGACTAGGTTTGTTGTTCAAGATCTGGTTTCGAATCTGCTCGATACCCACCCGCCTTGCCCATTTGTAGATCCGTTCAAGGTAGTGGCCCTGTTCACGGTACATTTGTGTCAGTGCTGCCACATGATCTACTACCTCGTCCTCTGTTTTAACATGACCAAGTAGCTCTGTTGCTTTTATATCAAGCCCAGCAGCACCTGCGAAATGAATATCAAAACCGGACTCTACACAAACAATACCGATGTCCTTGCAGGTCGCTTCTGCGCAGTTTCGAGGGCAACCGGATACGGCAAGTTTGAGTTTTGCAGGTGTCCACGATCCCCATAAGTATCGTTCCAATCGAATACCAAGCTGGGTGGAGTCCTGAGTGCCGAAACGGCACCACTGTTTGCCAACACAGGTTTTTACCGTGCGAAGTCCTTTGGCGTACGCATGACCAGAGACAAACCCAACGGTGCCAAGATCTGCCCATACGGCCGGCAAATCTTCTTTCTCGACACCCAGCAAATCGATACG
>CALKXZ010000102.1 GCA_938003775.1 uncultured Granulosicoccus sp.
TGTGTATCAGGAAACCATTGATTTTTGTCGGGAGCACGGTGCGTTTGATCCCACCACCATGGGCAGTGTGCCTAATGTGGGCTTGATGGCGCAAAAGGCTGAGGAATACGGCTCGCACGATAAGACGTTTGAAATAGCAGCCGCTGGTGTCGTCAGAGTAGTTGACGGGCAGGGCACAGAGTTGATGTCGCACACCGTCGAGGCGGGTGACATTTGGCGTATGTGTAATGTTAAGGATGCGCCCGTGCGTGACTGGGTAAAGTTGGCCGTTGCGCGCGCCCGTGCCACTGGCTGCCCGGCAATCTTCTGGCTCGATGACACCCGAGCACACGATATACAAGTGATCGCCAAAGTCCGTGCCTACCTGACTGATCACGATACCAATGGGCTGACTATAGAGATTATGTCCCCAGCTCAGGCAACACGTTACTCGCTGCAGCGAATCAAACAGGGTCAGGACACGATCTCAGTTACTGGCAACGTACTGCGCGATTACCTGACCGATCTGTTTCCGATCTTGGAGTTGGGTACTAGCGCGAAGATGCTGTCCATTGTGCCGCTGATGAACGGTGGTGGTTTGTTCGAGACAGGCGCTGGTGGATCTGCGCCAAAACACGTACAACAATTGGTTGAAGAGAATCATTTGCGCTGGGATTCTCTGGGTGAATTTCTGGCCATTGCCGTGTCGTTGGAGCATTTTGCACAGACGGAGAATATTGCCCGTGCTCAGGTGCTCGCGACCACGCTGGATGCCGCTACCAGTAAGCTTCTATTGCAAGGCAAATCACCGTCTCGACGCGTTAAAGAGCTGGACAACCGGGGCAGCCATTTTTACCTGGCCTTGTATTGGGCCCAAGCACTCGCTGAGCAAGACGATGACGCCAACTTGAAAACGCAATTTACCGCCGTGGCCGCATCCTTGGCTGATAATGAGGATCGCATTGTGGCCGAACTCAACAGGGTGCAAGGTAAACCGGCAGAATTGGGTGGCTATTACCACCCGACGATTCATCTGTGTGAGCAGGTCATGCGTCCCAGCGATACATTTAATAAGCTAATAGCGGCGGTTTAATCGTCAATCTATTGGTGCGAGTCACCGATGCGGCTGGTTATCCACAAATTCTGTGGATAACCTTGTGGATGAATTAGAAAATAACGAAAAAACGCCGTGTTTTCTTATGTAATCGCTAAATTGGTTATATTTTGAACAATAGTATTAAATTTAATAAAAACATATAGTTACAGTGATTAGTTGAAGCTAAAACAACATCATATACATTAAAGTTTGAACTGCCACAACATTTTTTTATGCTGTGTATAAACGGCAGTAATTCGCATCTCGTCAAGTACTTTTAGGTTTTATTTTTGCGTCTAATTGAAACTTTTTTGACGAAATTCAGCTCGCAGCGCCAGCGAAGTGGCACGAGTCGGTGAATCCGGTGATTTACCGGTTTTCCCAACCCATTGGTCGTCGGTGTGATTCGGGCAGACAGAGCTTCGCCTGTGTGCTTGATCTGCCATTGATGACGCCTTTAAATCTTAAAAACATACTCTCGGTAGTAGCGCAGCTCGGCAATACTTTCGCGAATATCGTCCAGCGCTAGGTGTGTGCCTTGTTTATTGAATCCGGGCCCAACATCGGGTTGCCAACGGCGCACCAGCTCCTTGATAGTGCTGACATCAATGTTGCGATAGTGGAAATAGGATTCCAGCTGCGGCATGTACTTGACCATGAAGCGTCTGTCCTGGCAGATACTGTTGCCACACATCGGGCTTTTGCCGGGTGCTATCCAGTCTTCAAGGAACTGTACTGTGGCAAGGCTCGCCTGCTCAAGTGTGTGGTGACTCGCCCTGACGCGCTCGACCAGTCCGGAGGCCGTATGGTGTTCTGTATTCCAGGCGTCCATGGCTTGCAGGCGAGCCTCGTCAGTGTGGATGGCAATGACCGGACCTTCGGCCAGCGTGACCAACTGCGGGTCGGTAACTATCGTGGCGATTTCTATAACGGTATCGGTGTTTGGATCCAGACCTGTCATTTCAAGGTCTACCCAGATCAGGTTGTCATCGCTTGCGGGCATGAATAGTTCCGACAGTCTCTTAATTCGTGGGTGGGTGGGTTGTCAAAGGATGAGGCGTGGCGTGACAATAAACGGAGTACGAACCACCGATAGACGCAGTGGGTCGTGCGCAGCTTTGTGGGATCACGTTACACTGCTCAGCGCGTATTCAAGCACACAAACTAACATGCTGCCCGACTCTTCTAAACGGTTGTGCCAAGCCAGTCTGTTGCCATGGCTACAAGGTGCCGCACGGTGCCTGTTTTCTGAGCCTCACGTTGACCCGCTGGCGAAAATATGGCTCATTCAGAACTGCGCTGCTGAGGCACGCGCCGTTTGACTATTCATGCGCGGGTAATCGCTAATTTTAGGGCGACTGTGGCGGTGCAGGTGGATGGACAGCGTACGATTGAACAAGCCTACCCACTGCGCAGTGTGCCGCTGCTGGTGGCTGGCGATCGTGTGAGCTGCGAACGTGATGATGGGGTTCTGCGAGTGCAATCGCTGCGGGTCAGAGACAGTGTGCTCGAACGGGCAGATCGGCAGGGTGTGAAGCCGCTGGCTGCCAATCTGACCCATTTGGGCATTGTGTCAGCCAACCCGCCCGGTATCGACACGTTGCTGATTGACCAGTTCTGTCTGGCTGCCCATCAGGCCGGTGTTAGCGCGCTGATTATTGTCAACAAGGCAGACCGACTGAATGCTTCGGAAAGAGCTGAGGCGCAGGCAATGCTCGATACATACCGGGATATTGGGTACCCCGCTGTGCTGGTTGATACCAAGAGTGAGGGGGGGCTGCTGCCGCTACTTAATGAGCTGCCGGGTCGAGCGTTCACGCTTGTCGGTGCCAGTGGTGTCGGGAAGTCTTCTATCATTCAACGACTGTTGCCGGATAAAGAGCTGCGAGTCGGTGCTATTTCGGCAGCCACAGGCTTTGGCTCGCACACCACGTCAGTCACCTTCTGGTACGAGTTACCCCACAATGGCGCCATTATTGATTCCCCCGGTGTTCGGCAATACTCGGTCGCGCATCTGCCACCCGATGCCGTGCGCAAGGGTTATCACGAATTACGACGTGCCAGCGACTCCTGTCGCTTCGGCAACTGCACACACACGGTGGAGCCGGGTTGTGGTGTACTGGCAGCGTTGGCGGAAGGGTCAATAACGCCTTGGCGGTACGAGAATTATCGCAAACTGGCTGAGTTGTGATGCCAACGGAGGCTTACAGCTCCTTAGGGGTGTCGCCGCGGTTCCCCCAGTTCGACCAAGCCCCATCGAGCGCCCGAACATCGGTATACCCCAGATGCTTCAGTGCAACGTAGGTGACCGCGGAACGTTGGTGTGTCTGGCAGTAGACAACAACAGTGTCCTGTTTGTCGATACCGGCCTCGTCCAGTTGTTGTTGTAATTGGGCATCATTTAACAGCTGGCCCTGTTGATCTAATTGGGCGGTCCATTCCAAGTGTTTCGCACCGGGTATGTGCCCGCCCTGGGCGCTGCGAACATCGGTGCCCAGGTATTCACCTGCACTGCGAACATCCAGCACGGCAAGATTGGTGGCACCCAGCTTGGCAATGAGTCCTTCTGCCGAGATGACGTTATCGCCAATCAAAGAGAGTGACAGGTTGCCCGAACTAACTTGAGCTGAGTCTGTGCTGGTTGGATGGGCACCCGCCTGCCACGCACGAAATCCGCCATTGAGCCAGCTGCCCGCTTCGTAGCCATAGGCATCGAGCACCCACATGAGCCTGCCAGCGGCGGTTTCCAGCCCCGCATCATACGCGATGATCTGATCACCCAGGTTAGCGCCGATTTCCTGCAAAAACGTATTGACAGCAGCGGCTTCTGGCATCAGGCCTCCAACGGGTTTTTCAGAGCGGTTGAGCAGCGCCGCTGAGCCATGCGCGGCGCCCGGTATGTGGCCTTGCGCATAGGCCTCGGCGCTGCGCAGATCAACCACACAAAGCCCAGCCTGCATCAGCGTGCGGCCGGATGCTTCAATCTGGACCAACTGTTGTGCGAGCACAGCCGGATCGAGAACCAAGGGAAGAGCCATAAATGATCACCATTGACGAAAGAATTTGCCATTTGTCACACTATCCATCGCAACAACCTGAACTATACCGAGAAACAGGGTCCTAAGAGTCATTAGCCCATCGGGCGTATAAGGATGTATTACTGATATGATTCTCGCCTCGAAAAAGGTGTCTACGACAGCGCCACAAATCGCTCGAGGAGCGAAACCGTTGAGTGATAAAGAAATTGACATGGCGCTGGTTGAGCGTGTGCAACGAGGTGACAAGAGCGCCTATGATCTCCTGGTGCTCAAATACCAGCACAAGATCGGGCACCTGGTGTCTCGCTATGTGCATGATTCACATGAGGCCCAGGACGTTACCCAGGAGGCGTTTATTAAAGCCTATCGGGGCTTGAAAAATTTCCGCGGGGACAGCGCGTTTTACACCTGGCTCTACCGTATTGCGATCAACACAGCCAAAAATCACCTGGTTACAATGAGCCGCAAGATCACTGACACAGGCATAGACGCAGCTGACGCGGAACAGTTTGATAGTGGTGCGGCGTTACGCGAGAATGCGACACCCGACCGGGTAATGGCAACTGATGAAATTGCACACGTTGTGCAAGAGTCAATAGAAGCTCTGCCGGAAGATCTGCGCACCGCCATTTTATTGCGCGAATTTGAAGGTCTTTCTTATGAAGAAATTTCTGTGGCGATGGATTGCCCGATTGGTACGGTTCGCTCACGCATATTTCGTGCACGTGAAGCCATAGACAATAACCTCGAGCCACTGCTCGATGAAAGACGTAGGTAAGTAATGCAATCCAAGACTCCAAAAATGAACACAGAAAAGCTCTCTCAACTGATGGACGGAGAGTGGCACGAATTGAATCCATCCGATTGCGTGGCGGGCGTCTGCAATGACGACGCGCTACGCAATAAATGGGCGCGCTACCACCTCATCCGCGATGTCATGAAAAACGAGCCGACACGCACGGATGAGCAGTTAGTGTCTCGTATCTGCGCAGCGATCGACAACGAACCTGCCTACAGCAACGTCACGGCGTT
>CALKXZ010000103.1 GCA_938003775.1 uncultured Granulosicoccus sp.
GTACCGGTGTTTTCCATGGACGCCCATGGTTCTGCAATCGGTAAAGCATCACCCTCCTGCAGTAGCTCGATTGAAATATTGTCGGGCGATTTAACAAAAGCCATACGACCCTCACGGGGTGGACGATTAATGACAACGCCAGCGTCCATTAATTTTTGGCAGGCATCATAGATGTTATCTACCTTGTACGCTAGATGACCAAAATTTCGACCAACATCATAGTGTTCGGGATCCCAGTTGTAGGTCAGTTCTAATTCGGGGGCATTGACCGCACGTGCTGTGGACTCATCGTTGGGCGCTGCCAAAAATATAAGCGTAAATCGACCGCCTTCATGATCAGTGCGGCGTGTTTCGATCAAACCTAACTTGTTACAGTAAAAATCCAGCGATGCGTCTATATCGGTGACGCGAACCATCGTGTGCAGAAAGCGCATGAAATTACGTTGTTTTGAAATAGAAGTACTAGAAAGTGTATCACTGTGGAACCGCTCAGCTATCTTTTCACCCATGATTCGATTTTGTAAACGCGACTTACCCTTGTAGGGTGCGCAACAGATGTATCCAAGCTCGGTATGATCGTGTAAAAAGGGTGTTTATGTGCATAAGGCCTAATCGAGCGTGCTGGTATCGGGTTAATTCGGCGTATGGAACCTGCAAATTGGTACTCGTTTGATGACTACACGGCATTCTTAACAGTCACAACGAATTGGGATAACGGATATTTGGACAGGTTTTTCGATCATGGGTGAGAGCACGTTTGATACAGGCCACTTTATTGCGCAGGCGAAACGGGACCTTACAGCGGGTGCAGCCACTGATAAATACTTCCGTGAAACCCGTGATGTACTGTGCCGAGCTGTGGAGAAAATCGTTTCTCTGCAGGCAAGAACAGCGGCGGTTGTGCCGGAATTGTCGTACCAAGCCATAGCGCGAAATTCTGTATCAGAGCAAGACATACGAACCATACGGCAACGAGGGTGTGTCATAGTTCGGCAGGTATATCAGCGCCAGCAGGCAGAGGACTGGAATGCAGAGCTGGGCGAGTATCTGAAGATTAATCGCTACCATGAGCGTTCTAGCGAGAAGGGCAGCTCGGACGATTACTTTGGTGATCTAAAAGATGCAAAGCCACAGATTTTCGGGGTGTACTGGTCTCGTCCGCAAGTGCTGGCCAGGCAGGCTGAGTCCATGGCTGCGACCAAACGGTTTTTAAACCGGCTGTGGAATACCGAAGCACCTGCGGGGCCTGAATTTGATCCTGATCAGGACTATGCCTATGCCGATCGCACTCGCCGACGAGCGCCGGGGGATACCACATTAGGCCTGTCACCGCATGTGGATGCAGGATCTTATGAGCGCTGGGTAGATCCTGCATTCCAGAAAATCTACGCCCCTATTTTCAAAGGTCAATTGGAACACTATGACCCTTGGCGCGCGGCCTATCGCACCCAAACACGCGAATTCGCATCACCCGCTGTGTGTTCCATGTTCAGAACGTTCCAAGGTTGGACTGCATTGACAGAACAAGGGCCAGGCGACGGCACGCTTGAATTGCTACCCATCGCTAACGCTATTTCGTACGTGTTGCTGCGAGCGCTACAAAGCGATGTGCCGGAGACAGAACTGTGTCTGGCAACGCCGGGGCGGGCGCTGGGTGTTGACGCTCAGTGGCATCCAGATCTGGCTCCCGCCATGTCACCGATCCAAAGCGTGGCACCTGGCGATACTGTCTGGTGGCATCCAGATGTAGTACATTCAGTGGGCAATGAACATCGCGGTAATGATTACGCGAACGTGATCTACATCGGTGCCAGTCCGGCTTGTACAAAGAATAAGGCGTATGCGTATAAACAAGCGATGGCCTTTATCAGCGGCGCCAGTGCGCCTGATTTTGCTGCGGAAAATTTTGAAGAAGATTTTAAAAACCGAGCCACAATCGATGATCTGACGACGCTGGGCCGCCAGCAAATGGCACTGTAACTATGTCATCAGGTAATGCGCCATTTCCCATCGACGGATCTCGTGATGCGTTGTGGATGACAACAGCTGCACCTGCAGTGGATACGGTGCGTCTGCGCTCACCCGAGACGTGCGATGTTGCCATCGTTGGTGCTGGATTGACTGGGCTTAATGCGGCGCTGGAACTTGCTCTAAATGGCGTGTCGGTGACGGTACTGGATGCCGCCACAGTAGGCTATGGCGCATCGGGTAGAAGCGGTGGCCAGGTTAATCTGGGGCTCAATAGCACGCCGGCCCAACTCATCAAGCGGTTTGGATGCAGGCAGGCTGAAAAGCTTATCGACCTGATTATGAACACACCACAATCTGTCTTTGATCTTATCCGACAGCACTCACTGGATTGTGATCCGGTGCAAAATGGCTGGGTACAGGCAGCTGCCAGTGCCCGTATTTGGCAATCTCAGAAAACGATGGTCACTGAATATAAAAAATTTGGCAATGCGTTTCAGGTATTGGATGCCGATCAGTTGGCTGAACGAAGCGGTGCTGCTGGGTATTCAGGGGGATTGTTCTGTGAAGTGGCAGGATCGGTTCAACCGCTTTCATACACTCGAGAGTTGGCCAGGGTAGCCATCAAACGTGGAGCAAACATATACAGTAACAGTGCTGTCACTGGCATTGAACGAATGGGCGATAACTGGATTCTAAACGCTGGCGATGCCTCCTTGACAGCGAGGACAGTTTTAATCTGCACCAATGGCTACAGTCAGCCAGATATCGGCAAGCCATTGAGTAAATTGGCCAGAACGGTGGTGCCTGTACGAAGCGTATTGGTGGCGAGTGAACCGTTGTCAGACGATCTTCGTGACAGTATCTTGCCTGGGCAAGTCACCTTTGTCGATAAACGCCGACTAATTTTGTACATGCGTTACGATCGCGATGGTCGGTTGTGTGTTGGTGATCATGGGCCAATGAGAGATGCGTTTCGAACAGAGGATTTTAACGCTGTCAAACAGCGTGCGCTCAAGGTGTTTCCACAACTAAGAAGTACGCGCTGGGATTTTCACTGGGGCGGTAGAATCGCCATCACTAAATCTGGATTGCCGTTTATGCATGAGATAGCACCTGGGCTGGTGGCTGGTATGGGGTTCAATGGTCGGGGTGTTGGTATGGGGTCGATGATGGGGCGAGAGCTGGCGCGTTATGCAATCAAGAGTGATCGGAAAACGGTCAGTATGCCCGTGACAGCACCCTCAGCTTTTGCACTGCATCGATTTCATGGCGTGGGTGTTTCAATGAGTATCAAGTGGTATGCATTGATGGACCACCTTGATTCATTAAAATAGTGCCTGTTATTTTCCAGGCAAGATCCAGCCGTTATAGAGCTGATGAGCAGGCGTTAGCGGAAGCTGTACAGTTCGCCTGTGGCGAGCCGAATGATAGATTGCGCTGACCAGTTCAAGAGATCGTCGACCATCGTCCAGCGTGACGATGCCAGAACGTCCATGTTGAGTGTCAGCGCTATTGGACAGATGACAACTGAGCGCATTGAATAATCCTGCATAGCCTGAATATCCAGGTGACACTTGCTGTATAAATTCGTCCATCACCGGCTGACTGTCTTCATTGCGAGCAGTGAAGGTCCAGTCACTCTCTGCGGGTGCGTAGGGTAGCGAGCCGCTTTGTGCAGTTAAATGCTCAAAACAGAATCGCAGACGTGTAGTGTCATTGGCAGCGCCCAGTGTGATGGAACTGGTTGCCAGTGCACCGCAAGACATGTCGAAACTGATCGCGGCACAATCTTCAACTTCTATGTCATTAACGCTTGTGGAGGTGAATGCTGTGAGTGCGCTCACCGGACCCATAACGGCGCAGAGTAGGTCGTGATTGTGAATGGCATGGCCCAGAACGGCGCCACCTTGTTCGCCAGCCCACGTTCCTCTCCACGGATTATCGTAATACGCTGAGTCACGATTCCAGTGTGTTTCGATACTGGCCGCGTAGGCTTTTCCTGCAAATCCAGCATCAATCAGTGCTTGTAGGATTTTCAGTGCCGGTCCATAGCGGTACTGGAAAACAGGCATTACTATTTTTTGGTAAGTAGCAGCTTGTTGTGCCAGAGCGTCTACTTCAGCCAGTGAGCTAACTAACGGCTTTTCACAGATCACATGCTTGCCCGCTGCTAGTGCCGCCATGCAGGTGTTGAAATGCAGATGGGGAGGCAGGCAAATGTCAATAATATCAATTGTCTGTTCGGTAAGTAGCGTTTGCAGGTCGGTCGTTATCGCAATAGAGGTATCACCGCTAACCATACTGCAAGCCTTGTTGATGTCTTTATCGCAAACTGTGTGAACTGCGAATTTGTCGGGAAGTTGTCGGTAACCTGCCAGGTGTTCTGCACCGATGCCGGCACCGATGATGGCAACGTTAAGTGGTCTTATCATAGGTTGCAGTTGTCTGCCTTGGCTTGGGCTTTGAGGGCCAGTTCCATCACTTTGAAGCAATGGGCTTGCGGCATAGCGTTTGACGTTCTATCTATTATATCGTTCGCTAGCTGTTGGAAGTACGGGTAGCCTGCATCAGGGCAATGTATATACTCATGTGTCCGACCGTTCACAAGGTATAGATGATCAGTCAGTTCGCTACGCGCGATATCAACGTATTTACGAAGCTCAATGTAGCCCTGGGTACCTAATATAGTCAGGCGACCATCACCCCAGGTAGGCAGCGCGTCGGGGGTATACCAATCCACTCTTATGTAGCCATGCGCCGAGTCGCTTTTAAGTGAAAGCTCCCCATAGTCTTGTAGTCCCGGCTGGTCCGGGTTGGCATAGTTGGCAGCGGTGGCCATGGTGATCTGTGCATCGGTTGATTTCGTGAAAAACAAAAATTGATCAATCTGATGGGACGCGATGTCACACAATATTCCGCCGTACTGAGATTTATTAAAAAACCAGTCGGGCCTGGTTGGACGATTCAGCCTGTGTGGGCCCAGACCAACCGTTTGAATCACTTGACCTATAGCGCCCTGCTGCACTAACTCGGCAGCGCGTGTTACGCATGCCACTTCAAAGCGCTCGGAAAAGTCAATTGACCAGATGCGTCCTGTTCTCAGTACACAGGCTTTGATTGCTTCAAGCTGCTCAAGGGTAGTGCAACCTGGCTTATCTACCATCACATCTTTACCGTGTTCCATCGCTTCAATGGCCAATGCTGCCCGTTGGCTGGGAACTGCAGCTATCAGTATCAAGTCAATGCTGCCATCTTCAAGCAACATGCGCCGTTCACTGATACGCGGTGTATTGGGGAAACGCTTGTCAAACCCGTCCAATGTGTTCGGATGACCATGCGTCCACCAGCCGACGAATTCACCACCAACGCGTTCCATGTGGGCTGACTGGCCATAAATATGGCGGTGATCCAGCCCGATTGCGGCAAATCGAAAAGGACGATTCGATTGAGTCATGATAGTGTCAGTTCGATGGCTTTAGCCTGATTGGATGACGTAATCAGCGCATCGATTAGTAGATGCACTTGTAGCGCTTCTTGACCCGTCACTAATGGTTGTTGTTGGTTGCGCACAGCGTTCGCAAAGTCGCTGATAATATCGCGATGCCACGTATGAGTGAATGCCATTGGATCTGCACCGCCACCTGTTGCCGCAGATTCACCATAGTGATCAATGCGTCCATCACGCCACTGCACACTGAGTTGACCCGCTTGTAGTCGGGCAACTGCTTGGGTGAAGTGCAGCGTCAGACTCTCGGCGTCACCTGGGTAGTTGGCCGTTGAAGCGATTAATGAGCCGATGGCACCACTGGCAAAACGCAAACCGGCACAGACATAGTCTTCAGCCTCCATGGTATGCAGGCCGGTGGTACTGGCCATTGCCTGAACTTGGCTTACAGGGCCCGTTAGGCTAAGCATTAAATCCAACGAGTGGATAGCTTGCGAGATCAGCACACCTCCTCCGTCCCGCTCATAGCTGCCCCGTCCGGGTTCATTGTAATAACTTTGCTCGCGCCACCAGGGTACGATCACTTCAACAATTTGCAAACGTCCGAGTAGCTCTTCATTGGTCAGCGATGAAAGCTTGATGGATGCCAGACGCATACGGTGCTGGAAAACAACGCCAAGCGTTACATTGTGCTCCTTGCAGATGGATACGATATGCGCAGCTGCTGCACTGGTACGTTCAACCGGTTTTTCCAGCAAGATGTGTTTTCTTGCCAGGGCCAGCGATTGTATGATGCTGGTACGAGCATTAGGTGGCGTGAGAACAATAACAAAATCCAACTCATCATCAAGACATAACGATTCAATGCTTGAGTAAGCACAAACACGGTAGCCAGTCAGTTTGCTAGCTTTTACAGCAAATTCTCGGGTGTGTTCTGAGCGTCGTGACCAAACACCTTTTAGTGTGAGCTGATCGGACAGATCTGCCAGTGATTGCACATGTGTCAAGGCCACCATTCCGGTGCCGATGAGCGCCACGTTTAATTGATTGTTTGTAGTCTGTACCACGCCAGGAGTTGGTCCGGAATTAAAACATCAGTGTACCGGATCAGTGAGCGGCCATGAATAAACAAGGATTCTAGAAGTACAATCGATACTACCCAAGTTCAAATGAGGTCACACCAAACAGATGCTCAAGTTGCACAGTTGGTGTTTCCCCTCGGTACATGCGTGCCGTTTCAAAAAAGGGTTCAAGCCCTGCCTGTTGTACTAAACTCATGGCGTGTTGGTTGGGTTCTGGAACATCGACAATGATGTGCTCGGCATGCACGCGCGATACCAGGTTAACCAGCATCGTTTTGGCAGTTTGTGGTGTTGTACTGATGAGCGGGCCAATTTTAAATCCTCGATGACATGCGCGAATGGTACCGAAACCTTGCACCGTATCGTCAACGACACTGATCAGAGTTAAGCGTGTTGGTGCAGGCGCTAACCAGTGTTCTAGAAGCCGTTGGCGCGGGTAGCCATGCACCTGTCGATCCAGTGCCAGTATGTCAGGCCAGTCATCCACCTGAATTGGACGGCATAGTATGGGGGACTGTTGCGAGCTCTTTGCAGCTATCCGCCAGTTACGGACAGTATTGGCCGATCCTTCATACCGAATATTACGATAAGCCAATTGAAACCCCGATTTGCGGTAGTTGTCTTGCTGCGCTACCACGCCATCCAGCCCAATGCTGCGTCCGTCAAGATACTGCATACCCGCTTGCCAGATGGCCCAGCCCAGACCCTTGCCCCGATAGTGCGGATGACAAATATAGAGGCCAAGGAATCCATACGCAGGGCCTTGCTTAACAACTGAAATACCAGCCGCTGGAATACCATCATAACTGGCCAACAGGAAACCTTCGGGATCAGCAGAATAGAACATGGCAGCATCGTCAAGCCCCGGATTCCAGCCTTCAGCGTGTGCCCAGCCCAATAAACATTCAACCTGCTGAATAGTGGCTGTTCTTATAATGGTTGTGTCGTGGATCATTGCTGGGTAATCTCAAGGCAAGAAAAGAAGACACGCTGCAGATGTTCATTGGAAACTAGCAGACTCACCGGAAAAACTATACGTTATCAAGGCAGGTACGGAAATTGACAGCAATAGTCTGCGGAACAATGAAAACCTATAGAATCGTGATCAGAACTTGATTTTTGCACTGAAACTGTGCAAAACAGACGTCTACTGCACCAACGGAGAATCACTATTAAGCCTATGGAGCCAGCGAGAGGAGATCTTGAATTAGTCGAGGTGTCTAAACATTTTGGTCATTCAATTGCAGTTGACAATTTCTCTCAACACTTTGAGCCGGGCCAATATGTGTGCCTGTTGGGACCGTCGGGCTGTGGCAAGTCAACCACCTTGCGGATGATTGCTGGTCATGAAACAGTTAGCACCGGTGACATCAAATTGGAGGGGCGCAGCATTTGTAAGCTGCAACCAGCGCAGCGGGGTACCGCTATGATGTTTCAAAGTTATGCGCTGTTTCCTCATCTGAGTGTTCTGGATAATGTTGCGTTTAGCCTTAAAATGCGAGGCGTCGATGTACCCACACGGGAGCGTAAGGCGCGCGAGCTTCTAGAGTTGGTGCACATGAATGACTTTACTAATCGGCTGCCCGATCAATTATCCGGTGGACAACAGCAGAGAGTTGCACTAGCCAGAGCATTGATAACCGAACCGTCTGTGTTATTGCTAGATGAACCGTTATCAGCGCTCGATCCGTTTTTAAGAATTCGTATGCGGGCAGAGTTGTCGCGTTTACAACGGGAATTGGGGCTGACCTTTATCCACGTGACACACAGCCAGGATGAGGCCATGGCACTGTCCGACAAAATTGTGTTGATGAACGATGCGGTTATCGAGCAATCCGGTACACCCAATGAGGTGTTCAATACCCCAGGTACTGAATTCGTAGCACGATTCATGGGTGGTCACAACATAGTCAAGGCAGATGGTCGAGCCTTTGCGTTGCGTACAGACAGAACGCGACTGGTCAGCGTTGGGGAGGGTGTGCATGGATTAGTGGAAAATGTTGAATTTTTAGGTCGCAGCGTTGATGTGTCACTGGACTGTAATGGCACTGAGCTTGTGGCATCCATGAGCGATGAGGATTTCTATCGCCACGTAATAAACGAAGGAGACAGCGTTACAGTTCAATGGAGCAGGGAGGATTTGCACGAACTATCTCAGGCTTAGCCTGAACTGCTCATAACATCAGCTCGTCCACAGGATTACTATGGCTGCATGATTGATAGCCGTAACAAATCCAGGGAGTATGAACCGCGCCAGACGGCGTAATAAATGATCCATTCGATAAATCAAGAGAAACTTATGAAAGGGAAAATGCAAGGAGAAATACAATCATTTGTTGCTGGACAGTGTTCACAGGGATTAACCGCCCATGAGAGGCAGCGCCGCCGATTGCTAAAAGGGGCGACGGCAGTGGCCGCCGCCTCAAGTGTTTTCGGTGTCCCGACAATCTGGGCTCAGAACATCAAAGATGTCACGCTCAGGCAGTTTGGAACAGGTGTCTCTAATCTCAATGATGTTGCCAACAAGGTTCGCGAGGATCTAGGCTTTACGCTCGAGATGACCGCATTGGATTCTGATTCCGTGGCGCAGCGTGCAGCAACTCAGCCTAAGTCCTTTGATATTGCTGATATCGAGTATTGGATATGCAAGAAGGTCTGGCCCGCTGGCAACTTACAAGCGATGGATACTAGTAAGATAGATAACTACGACAAAATTGTCGGTATATTCAAGAGCGGCAAACTTAATCCGGACAGTGTTATTGCCCAGGGGACAGCACCGCATTCAGTTGGTTTTGTGGACGGGCCGGATGGCAAGGAGTTTGTTGATGAAGAATCGGGCTGGATGACGCTAATACCGACCATCTATAACGCTGACACATTGGGAATACGCCCAGATCTGATTGACGAAGACATCAACTCTTGGGCGCAATTGCTTGACCCAAAGTACAAAGGCAAAGCCTCTATTCTGGATATAGCGTCTATCGGTATCATGGATGCTGCGATGGTGTGCGAAGCAATGGGCGAGATAACCTATGGCGACAAAGGCAACATGACGCGTGAAGAGATAGACAAGACTCTTGCGATCATGACAGAAGCCAAACGAAACGGTCAGTTTCGTGCGTTCTGGAAGAGCTTTGATGAGAGCGTCAACCTGATGGCTTCTGGCGAAGTTGTTATCCAATCCATGTGGTCTCCGGCTATTACGGCAGTACGCGCTAAGGGCATTCCCTGTGTCTATCAGCCGCTTCAGGAAGGCTACCGTTCGTGGGGTGGTGGTATCGGATTATCGAAAAATCTCAGTGGTTTGGAACTGGATGCTGCTTATGAATATATCAATTGGTATCTATCCGGTTGGGTCGGTGGTTACCTGATGCGACAGGGTTATTATTCCGCTGTGCCAGAGACCTCTAAAGAATTCATGACGGCCGATGAATGGGGCTATTGGTTCGAAGGTAAGCCTGCGATGGGTGAAATCTCCAACCCACAAGGCGTAGTGATGGAACAAGCTGGTGCTGTTCGAGATGGTGGATCCTTCGAGCAACGGATGGGGCAGGTTGCGTGCTGGAACTCGGTTATGGATGAAAACCAGCATATGCTACGTAAATGGAATGAGTTTATCTCTGCCTAACTAGGTGTGTTGCTAAAAATGTGGCGCGCGCGCTGCCGCGGCTGTTTGTGCTGCGTGCGTAAGGTTTGTCTGGGTGATCACAACATACTGCGCGCTTCAAGCAGTAACAATGCTTTGAAGCTCGCAGTACACCCGTGAAAACCCAGACTGATGCTTTTGTGCTTTGCGGATGTGTCTGTGTAAACTGGCGCATCTCATTACCCCCTGATGACGTGCCGTGACAAAGATGCGCAGATGTCGTCAGATAG
>CALKXZ010000104.1 GCA_938003775.1 uncultured Granulosicoccus sp.
GAGTGGTAAAAACATAGACCCCCATGCTTGCCAAGCAACGTTGGTCATCGCCCGGCATCGTTTTGGGATGAACTGGTTTCTCCTCGAAGCCAACAATTCGCTGCTGATCGTTGACCCACACTGTAAACGCCGTAATCAACGTACACGCTCAGTTACTCAAGTGGTTGCTTTGCAAGACTTACTTCCCAGGCAGGGCCGCAGAGTGGGTTCCAAATAGGGCCCTAAATACGGCCCCAATTAAGGGTTCAGGGAGTCTCCTGAGTAGGTTCCTATGTAGAGCATTGAGTGCGGTTGCTGCTGTCTGTTTGGCGACAGCCGCCGGTAGCGCCTTAGCACGAGAATTGCCGGCAGACCCGCTGCAATCAGTCATGTGGCAAACCATGGTGGAGCGTTTCATGCCGGACGGTGACATCGTATTTGATGATCGGGTGAAAGTCATGGCGCCGCTGTCCGCTGAAAATCAGTTCCATGTGCCCATTACCGTGGACGCTACGGGCTTGGAGAATGTTGAGGAAATCATCGCGTTTGCCGACCTGAATCCGATCCCTCTGGTGCTAACCGTGCGCCCTAAGCAGGCACTTGCGTACATCGGTTTCAGGCTCAAACTGCAGCAAACATCACCGATACACGTGGGAGTGAAAACGGCTGATGGTGTGTGGCATGTAGGTGGTGCCATTGTTGATGCAGCGGGTGGTGGCTGCACTGCACCGGCAGCGGCGCATGGCAACAGTAATTGGATGCAGACACTGGGAGAGACCCGTGCACTTGCCAGTCGAGAATCAGACGCCAATGCACGAATGACATTGCGCATGCGTCACCCTATGGACACCGGATTAGCCGTAGGTATTCCGGCTTTCTACCTCAATGAGCTTGTGGTGAAGAACGATGCGGGTGACGTCATTGCACAGGTCGATATGTACGAGCCCGTCAGTGAGAATCCGACATTGACGCTTAAGCCCCGAGTGGGACGCGAATCGGATACGCTGCGTGTGTCAACCCGCGACACCGAAGGCAATACCTACGGTTTCCCACTGCCGATCCCAGCTGCAACAGACCTTTAATGAGTCGGCCCATTGCCATGTCGGCATCGCGTGCCAGTGCTGCGCCGTATTCTAGGTCCCGTCGCCAAGTCTTGCAGTGGTTTGCGGCAGGCTGCGGTTGCGCCGTGTGTGGCGCTGCGAGTGCGCGACTGCTTGATTTTGACTTGTCAGCGGTCGAAATCGCCCCAAAGACCTGGGCGGTATTGGGCCGGACTGAGTACTTCAATATGGACAACGGTGGCAACATCGTCAATGTCGCATTCATTGAGGTGCCCGATGGTGTGGTGGTTATTGATACTGGCCCGTCGAAACGATATGGGGACGCACTGCGCGCCCTGATTGAAAAAAAGGTTCCAGGTAAGCCAATCTTACGGGTTTACAACACGCATCATCACCCAGACCATTTTCTAGGCAATCAGGCTTTTGACACAGCCGTCATAGCCGCGCCACAAAAAGTGATTGATAACATCGCGCTTGAAGGTAACGGTTTTGCCGATAACATGTACCGCCTGCTGGGCGATTGGATGCGCGGCACACAAGCCGTGGCCCCCGGTATCGCATTGCAGGCAGATAAAGAATCAGTGGGCGGCCGTGATTTCTCTTTGTGGTACCTGGCGGGTCACACCAACAGTGACTTTGTCATCCGCGATGATCAAACCGGTGTGCTGTTTGCTGGAGATCTGGCATTTTTGTACCGAGCGCCGACCACGCCCCATGCGGATATCATGACGTGGCGAGAGTCCCTGCAGACCTTGTCCGCGATAGACAAATCCCTGCTTATGCCCGGTCATGGTCCAAGCGATTCGAAGGATGAATCGTTAGTGCAAACGGCGGACTACATTGACTGGCTGCATGGCAGCATCAGTGATTCAGTCACTAAGGGACTGACCATGAATGAGGCCATGGGCGTGCCGATACCCACACGCTTTGAGGGTTTAGGTGTGGTGCGGACCGAATACGAGCGGTCTGTGGTTCATCTGTACCCGACCCTGGAAGATGCTTTGTTTCCAGTGATTGAGGTTACGCAATAGCGTTTAGAATGGGTTGGTAAAGTGTACTTTGGTCCACTATGGCACGGTTCACAACTTGGCTAGACTGCGTAGAGCGGTGAGTCCGTCTCAGTCGCATTTCGTAACACACCGCCGTTTATGTTTAAGCGTTGGGTGAAATGAACAGCCACTCTTGGAGTTGTGAATGAAAACAAAACAGACACTGCTGGCGTTTGCTGGCTCTCTGGCGCTGGGTGTTGCCGGGTTCAGTACATCGGCCAATGCGCTGGATGTCACCATAGACGACATCATGAACGACCAGGCCTCGGTAGGCGATATTCTCTCGTATGGTTTGGGCCCACGTGCACAACGTTACAGCCCATTAGATACCCTGACTAAGGATAATATCAAAAATCTGTACCCGGTCTGGTCATTCTCATTTGGCGGAGAAAAACAACGTGGGCAGGAATCTCAGCCGTTGATTAAAGACGGTGTTATGTACGTGACGGGTTCTTACAGCCGCATGTGGGCTATCGATATCGCCACAGGTGAGGAACTATGGCAATACGATGCGCGCTTACCCGAAGGCATACTTCCCTGCTGTGATGTCGTAAATCGCGGTGCTGCTATTTTGGGCGATAAGGTATTTTTTGGAACCCTGGATGCCAAGATCGTTGCTCTGGATGCCAAAACGGGCAAGGTAATCTGGCGTAAAACCATTGGTGACTTCGAGGCCGGTTATTCGTACACAGCAGCTCCGTTGATTGTGCCAACAGAGGCGCATGGACCCTTGGTCCTGACGGGTAATTCAGGCGGTGAATTCGGTATTGTCGGTGCAGTTGAGGCGCGGCACCCAGACACCGGAGAAATGATCTGGAGACGCCCAACCATCGAGGGGCATATGGGTATGCTCAAAGGTGAAGAGACCACCATGACCGGCACCAAAAATGAGACTTGGCCCGGCGACATGTGGCAGAACGGTGGTGGTGCAACCTGGAACGGTGGAACCTATGACCCTGGAACCAAGCTGGCCTATTTTGGAACCAGTAATCCAGCGCCATGGAATTCCAATCTGCGACCCGGTGATAACAAGTGGAGTTCATCACGCATTGCGATCAACCCAGAAAATGGCGAAATTGAATGGGGTTTCCAGTCCACACCACACGATGGCTGGGACTACGATGGGGTCAACGAGTTCATATCCTTTGACATGAACGTTGACGGCGAAACTGTTAAGGCCGGTGCAACGGCGGATAGAAACGGTTTTTTCTATGTGCTAGATCGTACCAACGGTGAATTTATTTCGGGGACACCGTTTGTCAAGGACATCACCTGGGCTGAAGGCATCGATGAAAATGGCCGGCCAATCTACAATATGGATAACTACCCGGGTGATCCTGCAGCATCGGCAGATGGTAAGAAAGGTAAGGCAGTTTTCGCCATTCCAAGTTTTCTGGGTGGTAAGAACTGGATGCCAATGGCCTATTCGCAAAAAACCAATAATTTCTACATCCCGTCTAACGAGTGGGGAATGGATTTGTGGAATGAGCCTGTCACCTACAAAAAGGGTGCAGCGTACATGGGGGCTGGATTCACCATCAAGCCGCTGTTTGACGATTACATTGGCTCACTTAAAGCCATGGACCCGGCCACAGGCGAGATCAAGTGGGAATATAAAAATAAGGCACCGCTATGGGGTGGTGTATTGACCACAGCGGGCGGCCTGGTGTTCACCGGTACCCCTGAAGGTTATCTCAAGGCATTTGATGACGAGACCGGTGAGGAGCTGTGGAAATTTCAAACCGGTACCGGCATCGTATCTTCGCCCATCACCTGGGAGCAGGATGGTGAGCAGTACGTCGCTATCGTTGCCGGTTGGGGCGGTGCTGTTCCATTGTGGGGTGGCGAGGTTGCCAAGGTGGTCAGTTATCTGAATCAAGGGGGTTCGGTGTGGGTATTTAAGGTTCCCGAGGGACTGGCATCTCGCTAACCGCAGAACCTGACTGAAAACCATGATGATAGGGGCGGATCACACGAGTGGTCCGCTCTTTTTTTATGGGCGCGTCAAATCATTATTGTTCATGTGGCGTTGCCGTTCTACGATAAGCGGATGACAGAAGTGGCATGATCAAATTGAGGCGGGTAGGATGAGCGTGTTGTCCATTGAACGCCCGCAACGTATGACCGATCTTTCTCAGGTTTTGATTATTGATGACCATCCGCTGTTCAGGGAAGCGCTGAGCTCGGCGGTCAGTCTTGCCTTCCCGGCGGCTATGTCTCGCGAAGTCAGCAGTTTGGATGATGCGATCACTGTGCTCGAGTCGGATCGTGACTATGACATTGCTTTACTAGACTTAAACATGCCCGGTGTGCAAGGGTTTGAAGGTTTGCTCAAGCTGCGCACAATGCATCCGCGTCTGCCTGTATTGGTAGTTTCCGGTCTGGAGAACGAGCAGATAATCGATGAAGCCATCACCTACGGTGCCGCGGGATTTTTGCCAAAATCTTTGGGGCGTGAAGTGTTGGCCACAGCCATAAAGACCATCCTAGCGGGTGACGTGTACGTGCCAGACAAACTGCAATGCACCGATTCTGCTGATAACGCTAGCAGCAAGGTTAAGATCATTGAGCGTTTGTTAAGCCTAACGCCTCAACAGTTGCGTGTGCTGTTCATGTTGCGCGAGGGCTTGCTCAACAAACAGATTGCTTATGAGCTAGATGTGGGTGCCACGACTGTGAAGAAGCATGTCTCGGAAATTCTTCGAAAGCTCTGTGTACACAGCCGAACACAGGCTGTTATTGAAGTGTCCAAGCTGGATCAAGAGGAGCTGTTTGACATGGAGAAGCGATTCCTGAGTTAACGGCAATGGCCTGGCAAAAAATACGTTAACGACAAGGGTTGAATAGCATAGACACTGGTGTAGGTCTGCAGGCCTGTGGTAAATTCGTCTTAAAAACAGCATTCACCCGGGCGTGTGATTTTCCTGAGTGGTTGTATTCAGGCGGAAACCTCGAACGAGCGTGCTCGCATATGAGTTAACAGAGCTCTGAGTTGTGCAGGTTTGACTGGTTTGCGCATCACTTCAATGCGTCCTTGGTCTGCCATCTTCCATAGTCGCTCGGATGGGTCAGCGGTCACCACGATTGCTGGAACACGACGACCGGTGAGCTGTCGAACAATACGAATGACCGATGTGCCACGTTCATTGTTATTCAAATGCTGATCAGCAATGATCATGTCAGGAGACCACTTTATATCACTGTTCAAAGCACTTAAGGTTTCTTGCATTGAGCTTGCAAGCCTCAGTTTACAGTGCCATTGTGTCAACAAAGATTCCATGGCTTGCAGCGCGGCCAGATCATTTTCAATAACCAAAATGCGTGTCCCTGCAAGTTTCACATTGTTGGTTTTGCTAACTGATTGCAAGGTGCCTGAAGGTGCGGCAATCGAGACCGGTTTTTCGGCGTAAGGCAACCTTAGGCTGAAGCAGGAGCCGTAGTTGATTCGAGAATTCAGACTCAGTTTGATATTGAGTGTGTTGACCATGCGCTCAACAATGGCAAGGCCAAGGCCCAAGCCAGCAGAGGAGCCATCTAAATCATCACGACCTAAATCACATCGCTGAAATTCAACAAATATTTCTTTAAAGCGTTCAGGTTGTATGCCAATGCCTGTATCGGCAATTCGGATATGCACGTGCTCATGACGTTTGCCGGCAGTAATCAATGCACCGCCTTTCTTGGTATAGCGAAGCGCATTGGCGACTATATTTTGAATCGTGCGTCGTAGCATGGTCGGGTCAGACCATACGTGTAGTCCGGTACGCCTGACACGCAGTTCAAGATTGCGTACCTGTGCAATGGGCTCGAAGTCTGAAGCGATCGAGTCGAATAATTTATCCAGTGATACTGTCTGCCAATGAGGTCGCACGTCGCCAGCATCGAGACGTGACATGTACAACAAATTGCGCAGTAGTGTGTCCATACTTTCCAGTGAGTGTTCCACCTGTCGGCACAGCTTTCGGCCTTCTTGATCCTGTTGCACCGCGCTCAGTGTTGACATGAGAAGTAACGATGCATTTAATGGTTGTAGAACATCATGACTGGCTGATGCTAGAAACCGGGTTTTGGAAAAATTAGCTTGTTCAGCCGCCTCTTTGGCGTTAACAAGCTGCTGGTTAGTGCGTTCCAGATCGACCAGTGTTCTGGACAGCTCAGCGGTGCGTCGTCGCACCTGCTCTTCGAGACTAATAGCTGTTTGGAATAGTGAATACGCATTACCCTGCTGGTCCATTGAGCGTTCAACCCGTTCCATCAGCGCTGCGTTGATTTTACGAAGTTTGATCAGTTCCTGTTGTTCATCGCTGGGCATGTTGTGTTTACACGATTGAATTAGGGATTTTTGGGAGGCATACCAATTGCCACTCCGGTGAATGTCTGGTTAATGTGCATAGAATTGAATTGTTCTCCGTATGTGTTGAATCCAACAAAGTGTTTTTCCCGATAAAGGTTGGCAATGCGGTGTGTTGTTTGTCTGTTTTGTGCATCTAGCTTGCGGTAAATACAGTCGAACCCAAACAGTATATCGATAGGTCCAATTGATTCTTCTAGTTCTTCAATTGCTTGCCTTGAAGAAGCAACCATGCCTTCAGAGCGCGCCATAGTCAGTACCAACCCGTTATCAATCGCACAAAAAAAAGTCAGCGATTGATCACCGTTGAGCTGCTGGATAGATCGGCAATAGTGCTGGCCACCAAAGCGTACAATGACTGAATAGGACGCAAAGCTTCCGGCATCCAGATTTTGCGGTTCCATACCGATCGCATTGGCGTAGGCGACCGCCGCAGGCTCGGCGTTTAACTCGCTGACCAGGCGACGATCTGGGTCTGCCTCGGTTACAACCAGCTTGTGTTGCGTAGGCACAAAATTGTTATTGGTGTAAACCTGACAAGGTAGGGTGCAGTGAATCAGCGTCAGTACAGCCGCTGAATTGCATACCTGTGCGTTACTGATTTGCCACGTACTTTCAAATTGTAGGTCGTCACCTGCTGAACCACCAATCAATGGAATTCCATCAAGGCCACGATCAATAGCCACTGTCACGGTCTCTTCCGAATACGACAGTCCATCTATCAGATTCAATGCAAATAGCTGGTGCTTGTCACTATCGGTACCCAGTGAATCTGTAAATTTTACGCGGGCATCGGCAGTTCTACGCGCGATGGTTTCCATGCCTAAGCTCGCCACGTTTTGCAGGATCAGAGTCTGTACGCGAAAATAGCGGGCTGGTAACAGGATAGTGATGAATCCGTGATCCTGCATACCATCGGGTGTCACTTCACCCGCTGTAGAACAGCCGCAGAATTTCACGTTAGGGTTCTGCTCAGACATAATCGACACGATTTGTGCCGCACTATGTTGGGTATTGGAAAACCAGATGATTGCCAGCGCAATGTCGTCAGTAGCCGTGCACTGTGCAATACTGGCACACAGAGAGTGGGTGTCCGCAGTTTCGCTCCACAGAACCTGGATACCGCTTTGGTAACGGGTGTGCGATACGGCGCGGGTGGTTGCTGGATCCACGATAGATTGATAATTTGCGGTGCTCGACAGGATTGAGTGTAAACAGTATGACCAGTGGTATATCTAAAGATAAAATCTTCTAAGCATCTTTTGCCTCAATAGACATTTCGCATCCATATTCGTCCATAAAGAAATTGTCTAAATCATCTGCTTTCAACGCTAGATTTTTGATATTCTCTTTAATTCCATCTGCGTAATCCGTAAAGATGTCTGATAAATGTGTTCGGTAAGACAGGAAGATTTTATTGTCATGTATCCCAAGATAGTAGGGAGAAACGTTATCCTGGAGCAAATACTGCATTAATTCTTGCAAGTTTTGCTTTGGAAGTCTGTTCATAGGAGAGGTGGCAATTAAATAATCCCTCTTAAAAACAAAAATTCTTATGAGTGCGCTTCCTTG